>NZ_JBOZRT010000099.1:0-55362 GCF_050789165.1 Azospirillum sp. | reverse complement strand
GCCCGGCGATGTCGGTCAGGTTCCCGATCAGCGCGTCCACCGAGTCGTAGCCGTAGATCCGCGCCAGCGACGGGTTCACCCGCAGGTAGCGGCCATCCGTGGTGGTCTGGTAGATCCCCTCGACGGCGTTCTCGAAGATGCTGCGGTACTGGGCCTCGGTGTCCTGGCTCATCGGCAGCGCTCCAAGTGACGCGGCGGGCATTCCTTCGGCGAACAACATTTGGCGACTCGAACAGCTGGCCGGAGGAACGAATCCGACTTATGGCATAGCATAGCCCGGAACAACACTCGAATGTGTTTCAAAAAATCCACCGCCGAAAGGCCTTTGTTACCAAATTGTTGTGCGGCAAACGGGCGCGGCCGGGGTTTTCATTCTTCGTTAAGCATGTTCGGCAAGGATGCGCGGAACGTCCACGGTCCCACTGCGGATTCTGCCTTGTCCGACCCGTCCTCCAACGCCCGCGCCAAGCCGCAGCGCCCCGTGGCGGTCGCGCTGAGCTACGAGCTGGGCCAGCCGGGCCTGCCGAAGGTCGTGGCGACCGGCCGCGGCGCCGTCGCCGAGCAGATCCTGGAGGTCGCCTTCGCCAACGGCGTGAAGGTGCGCGAGGACGCCGACCTGGTGGAGATCCTCTCCGCCCTCGACCTGGACAGCGAGATCCCGGTGGAGGCCATCGTCGCGGTGGCGGAGATCCTGTCGCACGTCTACCGCGCCAACGGGAAGCTGCCTCCGAAGGCAGCCCCGGAGACGGACGCGCCGGAGGCCCCCCCGTGACCCTGCATCATGATCTTTCTGCCGTCTCCGCCGCGCTGGCGGAGGCCGCCGTCCAGGCCGAGTCGGGGGCGCTGGTCGACCTCGCCGGGCTGGACGCCCGCGTGGGATCGCTGTGCGCCGCCGCCGAGGCGCTGCCGCGCGAGGAGGGCAGGGCGCTGCTGCCCGACCTGGAATCGCTGATCGCCGCGCTGAACGCGCTGGCCGGCACGCTGTCGCGCCAGCGTGAGCTGGCCCAGGGCGACGAGACCCACACCGCCCGCCGGCGGGCCGCCGCCGTCTACGGCCGCCCGGCCGCCCCGCCAGAGGAAGGCTGACGCCGGCCCCATGGACATCGACACCTATTTCCGCTTCTCGCTGGCGCTGGCCTTCGTCATCGCGCTGTTCTTCGTGCTGACGCTGCTGCTGCGCCGGTTCGGCTTCGGCAGCGCCGCGCCGACGCCGCGCCGGCAGCGCCGGGTGTCGGTGGTGGAGGTGACGCCGCTCGACGCCAAACGCCGGCTGGTGCTGGTGCGCCGCGACGAGGTGGAGCACCTGATCCTGCTCAGCGGCAACGGCGACCTCGTGATCGAGCCGGGCATCCGCGCCGGCTTCCGCGAGGCGGTGGCCGCCGTGCAGGCTGAGACTCCAAGGGCCGACACGCCGAAGGGAGGCGAGGCATGACCCGCGCGCGGCTTCTCCTCGCGCTGCTGCTGGCGCTGGGCGTGGGCGTTCTGGCCGGGCCGGCGCTGGCCCAGAGCCTGACCTTCGACATGGGCGAGGCCGGCGGCTCGACCACCGGCCGCATCGTGCAGATGGTGGCGCTGATCACCGTGCTGTCGCTGGCGCCGTCGATCCTCATCATGATGACGGCGTTCACCCGCATCGTCATCGTGCTGTCGTTCCTGCGCCAGGCGCTGGGCATCCAGCAGGTACCACCGAACACGGTGCTGGTGTCGCTGGCGCTGTTCCTGACCTTCTTCATCATGGCGCCGGTGCTGGAGCGCTCCTACACCCAGGGCATCGAACCGCTCATCAAGGAGGAGATCAGCGAGGCGGAGGCGTTCAACCGCACCCTGCTGCCCTTCCGCGAGTTCATGCTGCGCCACACCGCCGAGAAGGACCTGAAGCTGTTCGCCGACATGGCGCGCATCGAGACCATCGCCGAGCCGATCGCCACGCCCATGCAGGTGCTGGTGCCGGCCTTCATGATCTCGGAGATCAAGCGGGCGTTCGAGATCGGTTTCCTGTTGTTCCTGCCCTTCCTGATCATCGACATGGTGGTGTCCTCCATCCTGATGTCGATGGGCATGATGATGCTGCCGCCAACCATGGTGGCGATTCCGTTCAAGATCATCTTCTTCGTGCTGGTGGACGGCTGGTACCTGATCGCGGGCTCGCTGGCGCGCAGCTTCGGGACGCTGTAGCTGCCCCGCCCTCGGCGCATCGTATTTTTTCAACGTCACGGCCGGGCTTTTTCCGGCCGTCCACGCACCCGGACTTTTGCGGACGTTCAAGCACGTGGATGCCCGGGACAAGCCCGGGCGTGACGGTGTTGAGGCGCGTCAGTCCTTTCGCCCCACGGTATAGACAGCCCCGATCGTTTGTGTGCGCCGCAACGCGTGTGGCGTTCTGCCGCTTGACATTCGAGACGAATTGTCGCGTTACAATGGCCGCTCAGACCGACCGACGGCCAGGGTGCCACGCCTAGCAGACACGCTTCCGCCCCCGACGTTTCCAACCGACGGGCTCAAGGCTCTCCCCCACCACCCACAGGTCCCGACCCCACTCCATGTCCGCCACGACACTGAAGGCTGCGGAGCCCGACAAGGGCCGGCTCGCGGCGCTCACGCTCGGTGCGCTCGGCGTCGTCTTCGGCGACATCGGCACCAGCCCGCTGTACACCCTGCGCGAATGCTTCTCGCCGGAGCACGGGCTGCCGCTGACGCCGGAGAACATCCTCGGCATCATGTCGCTGATCGTGTGGGCGCTGATCGTCACGGTGTCGGTGAAGTACGTGCTGTTCGTCATGCGCGCCGACAACAAGGGGGAGGGCGGCATCCTGTCGCTGCTGGCGCTGGCGACCAGCAGCCGCCCCGACGCCACCGGCCGCCTGACCAAGCTGATGGCGCTGGGCCTGTTCGGCGCCGCGCTGTTTTACGGCGACGGCATGATCACCCCGGCCATCTCGGTGCTCTCCGCGGTCGAGGGCCTGGAGGTGGCGCAGCCGGCGCTGCACGAGGTGGTGGTGCCGGTCACCGTCTGCATCCTGATCGTGCTGTTCGCGATCCAGAGCCACGGCACCGGCAAGGTCGGCACGCTGTTCGGCCCGATCATGATCGCGTGGTTCGCCACGCTGGGCCTCGCCGGACTGGTCGAGGTGGTGCAGGAGCCGCACATCCTCGGCGCCGTCAACCCGCTGTACGCGATCAACTTCTTCCGCAACAACGGCGTGATCGCCTTCCTGGTGCTGGGCTCCGTCGTGCTGGCGGTCACCGGCGGCGAGGCGCTGTACGCCGACATGGGCCATTTCGGCCGCATCCCGATCCGCACCGCGTGGTTCTACGTGGTGCTGCCGTCGCTGCTGCTGAACTATTTCGGGCAGAGCGCGCTGCTGCTCGGCGACCCGGAGGCGGTGCGCAGCCCCTTCTACCTGCTGATGCCGGAGTGGGGCCTGTACCCGATGATCGGGCTGGCGACGCTGGCCACCGTCATCGCCAGCCAGGCGGTGATCTCCGGCGTGTTCTCGCTGACCCGGCAGGCGGTGCAGCTTGGCCTGTGCCCGCGCCTCGACATCCGCCACACCTCCAGCGAGGAGGAGGGGCAGATCTACATCCCGCGCGCCAACTGGGGCCTGCTGCTGGGCACCATCGGGCTGGTGGTGTGGTTCCGCTCGTCCTCGAACCTCGCCGCCGCCTACGGCATCGCGGTGACCGGCGACATGGTGATCACCACCATCCTGGCGCTGGTGGTGGCGCACCGCCGCTGGCGCTGGCCGGTGCCGGCCTGCCTGGGGCTGGGCGGGCTGTTCCTGTCGGTGGACCTGTCCTTCTTCTCGGCCAACGTCATCAAGATCCCGCACGGCGGCTGGGTGCCGCTGGTGATCGCGGCGATGACGCTGGGCCTGATGTCGACGTGGCGGCGCGGCCGCGCCGTGCTGGCCCGCCGGCTGGCCGAGGAATCGCTGCCGCTCGAGCAGTTCATTAAGCGCACGGTGAAGTCCAACGACATCCACCGCGTCAAGGGCACCGCCGTGTTCATGACGTCGAGCGGCGACACCGTGCCGATCGCGCTGCTGCACAACCTGAAGCACAACCAGGTCATGCACGAGCGCGTGATCTTCGTGACCGTGCTGGTCGAGGACGTGCCGCGCGTGCCCGCCAAGGACCGCGTGCTGGTCGAGGGGCTGGCCGAGGGTTTCTACCGCCTGACGGTGCGCTACGGCTTCTCGCAGGAGCCGAACATCCCCAAGGCGCTGCGCCTGTGCAAGGCGTTCGGCCTGGAGTTCGACCTGATGGCGACCTCGTTCTTCCTCGGCCGCGAGACGCTGATCCCGCGCATCAACCCGCAGATGGCGCAGTGGCGCGAGAAGCTGTTCGTGGTGATGTCTCGCACGGCGGTGTCGGCCACGGACTTCTTCAAGATCCCGCCGAACCGCGTGGTCGAGCTGGGCACGCAGGTGCAGTTGTAGGGGAGCGGGCGGCGCCTCAGGCCGCCGGCTTGCGCGGCGGGTTGACCGGCGCCATCAGCGCGGTGAAGCGCTGATCGATGGACTGCATCCACGCCGCCATGATGGACATCTGTCCCTTCAGTTCGCGGATGTCGCCTTCCATGGCCGTCTGCCGTTCGGACTGACGTTCAAGGACGGTCAGCACCGTGTCGAGCTTGCTCAGGATCTCGGCATCGCGCTCCGACATATAGCGCGATAAGACCCCTGTGCCCAGCCGCCGCCAAAGCCCTTGCGCCGCCGTCCCCGATCGTTTGAGATGGCCGGACCGCATTCGACCAGGGGCCGCTCCATGCGCAAGGCACTCGTTCTGGCATCCATGCTGGCCCTGGCGTCCCCGGCCGCGCAGGCGGCACCGCCGGGCGTCATCGGCTGGGGCTGCTCGCTCGCCGGCACGGCCGCGGTCACCGCCGCCGTGGTGATCAACGCGCAGACCTTGAGCAGTGTGGTGTCGGGCGCCGCGGTGGTGCCGCTCAGCCCGGCGCTGCTGTACGGCGGCCTGGGGGCGATCATGGTGTCCAGCGTCTGCGCGCTGGGCTACCACGTGGCGCCGGTGTTCGTGCCGTCCGGCAGCCCGGCCCCCGCGCCGGCGCCGGCCCTCCCGGCGACCGGCGGCGGCCGCATGGCGCAGCTGGAACCCTGAGCGCTCAGCCGCCGGACGCGGACCGGTTGCCGGAGGCCACCAGCTCGCGCGGGGCGCGGTCGGCGCCGCTGGCCAGGGGGATGTCGGGCGTGCGGATCCATGAGGCGACGTCGCGCACCACGGCATCGCCCTTCAGGTCGCGCAGCAGCATGTGGTAGCCGTCCGGGTAGACCGCCACGGTGTGCCGGGCGTTCAAGCCCAGCGCCGCGATGGCGCGCTTCACCGGCCGGGGCGGCAGCACCTGCTCGTGCGCGCCGTACAGCACCAGTGTCGGCACCTGCAGGTGGTCGCAGGCCTGCAGCGCCTCGTCCATCAGGTCGGTCAGGCCCTCCAGCGCATCGACGCGGCTGCCCTTGATGACCAGCGGGTCGCGGCCCAGCGCCCGCAGCATCTCGATGTTGTCGGAGGGCTGGATCTTCAGCCCCTTGGGCGCCGTCACCGTCATGCCCGGCACCAGGTTGTAGCTGATCCACAGCGCCGCGCGCGGAAAGAAGCCCATGGTCTCGCGGCCCCAGACGGCGGGGGCGACCAGGATGGCGCCGTCCACCTTCGGCGCGTCGCGCCGCGTCAGGGTGGCCAGCGTCACCGCCCCGCCCATGCTCTCGCCCATCAGGTAGACCGGCACGTCCGGGTGCTTGGCGCGCACCAGCTCGACCGCGGCGTGGGCGTCGGCGACCATGGTGTCCTTGCCGGCCCAGATGCCGGGCGCGGAGCCGGCGCCGAAGCCGCGCTGGTCGTAGGCGTAGGTGGCGATGCCGTAGTCGGCGAAGCTCCGCCCCGTGCCCTCGAACGCCTTGGAGTAGTCGTTGAAGCCGTGCAGCGCGACGACCGCGGCGCGCACCGGCTGCTGCTCGGGCAGCCAGGAGCGCAGCGGCAGCGCCACGCCGTCCGCGGCGATGATGGCGGTGTCGGTCATGCGGGCCGGCGTCACGCTCGTCCCCATCGGCTGGTAGTTGGCGGCGCAGCCGGCCAGGACGGCAGCGGCAACAGCCAGGGCGGCGATCCGGTCACGCAGCGCCACGGGATACCTCGTTGTCATGGGCGCCGGCGGTGAGCTGGAGGAAGATGTCCTCCAGGTCCGACTCCTCGGTGGAAAGATCGACGACGGACAGCCCGGCCGCCCGCACCGCCGCCAGGATGGCGTCGGCCTTCTGCCGGCTCGGCTGGTAGCGGACCACGAGGCGGCGCGGCTCCGGCAGCTCGGCGTGCAGCGCGGCCAGCGGCTCGGGCACGGCTTCCAGGTCGCGGTCCAACTCGAAGGTCACCGCCTTGGCGTCCACCCGGCGCAGCAGCTGCGCCTTGGGCTCGCAGGCGACGACCTCGCCGTGGTTGATGATGGCGATGGTGTCGCACAGCTCCTCTGCCTCCTGGAGGTAGTGCGTGGTCAGCAGCACCGTGGTACCGGCCTTGTTCAGGCGGCGCACGTGCTCCCACAGCAGGCGGCGCAGCTCGATGTCGACGCCGGCGGTCGGCTCGTCGAGCACCAGCACCGGCGGCGTGTGCACCATGGCCTTGGCCACCATCAGGCGCCGCTTCATGCCGCCCGACAGGGTGCGGGCGTAGGCGTTCGCCTTGTCGGACAGGCCGACGGCGGCCAGCAGCTCGTCGGTGCGGCGCTCGCCCTTCGGCACGCCGTAGAGGCCGGCCTGCAACTCCAGCATCTCACGGGGCGTGAAGAACGGGTCCATGTTGAGTTCCTGCGGCACCACGCCGATCGACGCACGCGCCTGGCGCGGGTTGGCGTCGATGTCGGTGCCCCAGATGCGGACCTCGCCGGCGGTCTTGTTGACCAGCCCGGCCATGATGTTGATCAGCGTCGACTTGCCGGCGCCGTTCGGCCCCAGCAGCCCGAACAGCGAGCCGCGCGGGATCGTCAGGTCGATCCCCTTCAGCGCGTGCTTCGGGCCGGTGCGGCCGGAGCCCTGGTACATCTTGGTCAGGCCGCGGATCTCCACGGCGTTGGCGGGAAGGGGGATGGGGGACACGGGAACGGTGGTCTCGGCCATGGCGTCGGTCGGGCTCGCGGAAAAGGTCACGTCCGGTGAGTTTAAGACCATTGATCGGAAATGCGCGATCGGTATGATCCCGCCGCATCCCACCGCATCTTAGCGTCGGGTTGCTCCGAAGTGTGTGTCAATAAGGGGAACGGTCCCATGCAGCCCATCGAAACGATCCAGGTCGAGACGGAAACGGTCGGCTGCGACGGCGGCGGCGGCGCCCTCGGGCATCCGCTGGTCTACCTGACGCTCGGCAAGGAAGGCCGCGTCGACTGCCCGTATTGCTCGCGCCGCTTCACGCTGAAGGAAGGCGCCAAGGTCGCGCACGGCCACTGACCGGTCCGGCGACCGGACGACGTGCGCCCGCCCCCTGGCCTTCTGGACAGGGGTGACGGCGGCGCCCGGAGGTGGTTGAAGCGACGGAGCCGCCCGCATATGGCGGTGTTCCGTCGCTTTTCAACAGGGTACGCCCCGCGTTTCTCGACTTCGCCCCGGACGGCTCGCCGCCGCCCGGGGTTTCCGTGTTTCAGTTGGTCTTGTGCTGGGCGCCGCCCTGGTGCATGGGCTGGCCATGCTGCGCCGGAGCGCCGGGATGCATGGATTGCGCACCGGGCGCCGCCATGGCGCCGGCCTCCTGCACCGGCACCTGGACGGTGACCGCGCCGGCCTTGGCGAAGGTCAGCGTCACCGGGAAGCTGGCGCCGGGCTTCAACTGCTGCTTCAGGCCCATCAGCATGATGTGGTTGCCGCCGGGGCGCAGCACCTGCGGCTCGCCGGGGGCGACCTCGAAGGCCTCGACCGGGCGCATCTTCATGACGCCGTTGTCCATCAGGTGGGTGTGCAGTTCGGCCTTGTCGGCGACCGGGCTGCTGGCCGAGACCACGCGGTCCGGCTCCTTGCCGGTGTTGACGATCTCCAGGTAGCAGGCGCCGTTCGGCGCGCCCGGCGCGCTGGCGCGGGCCCACGGCGACGAGACGGCGATGTCGGCGGCGACCGCCGGGGCGGAGAGAGCCAGCGCGCACAGCGCGGCCAGCGTGGGCAGAACCTTCATGGCGATGTCCTCAATGGTTTGTTAGCCCCTCCCCCCTTGCGGGGGAGGGGTTGGGGAGAGGGGGGCGCGGGCGAAGCCCGCAGGTGCGCTTGCCACCCTCTCCCCAACCCCTCTCCCGTCAAGGGAGAGGGGCTTGAAAGCGGCGCCGGTGCGGTCGCGGCGCGCCCGGGGCCGTCCCGCGGAGGAAGGAGCGGACGGACCAGGGGCGCGGCCGGCGGCGCACCGGCGCCGCGGCGGTCGGGAATCAGGCGCGGGCCGGGGGCGCGTGGCCCGGCGGGCCGTCCATGTAGGGCGGCTGCACCACGTCGAAGGACACCACCGGCTGCCGGTCCGCCGCGGGCGGCGGCGGGGGCGGGGCCAGCGCCAGAGGCGGCGGTGGTGGCGCGACCGAGCCGGGCGCGGCGGTGCAGTCCAGGCAGTGCACGGGTTCGGCGGCCGGTTGCCCTCCGGCGCTGCCACCCCCGTCCTGCGCCGGGCCCGCGGCCGGCGTGACCGAGCAGATCTCGTCCAGCTCGCCCGCCGCCGCCTTCGTGGCGTGGATGGCCAGCGCGGTCTGGGCGAGCAGCGCCAGCACCGCCAGTCCCGCGGCCAGCCGCCGCCACGTCCCGGCCGGGACGGCGTCGGTGGTGCGGGTGCTGGGCTTGGGCAGGCGCATGAGCTCCGGTCGGACGATCGTTGCGGCCCGCACAGTACCACAGCGTTGCGGTCGGACAACTGCGGCAATAGGTCCGCGTTCAGCCTGTCAGCGCATGCATCAGTCCGCGCACCAGCGAGGACTCGGTGAACGGCTTCTGCACCATCGGCCAGCGGCGGTAGCGGCGCAGGAGGTTGTCCTGGGCGTAGCCGGTGACCAGCACGAAGCGGATGCGGCGGGCGTCCAGCGCCTCGGCCACCGGCAGCACCTCCTCGTGCGTCAGGTTGATGTCCAGCGTGGCGCCGTCCAGCGGGGTGTCGTCCAGCAGCTTCAGCGCCTCGCGCGTCGTCGCCACCGGGCCGATCACCTCGCAGCCCTGGTCCGTCAGCGTGTCGGCGATCATCATGGCGACCAGCGCCTCGTCCTCGACCACGAGGATCCGGCGCCCGGCCAGCGGACGGGCCGGCCCGGTCTCAGTCGTGGCGCTCACTCCTGGCCGTCCCTCTCCAGGGCCCCGTACGGCACGCTGATGGCGCAACGCACGCCATCCGGCTCGAAGGCCAGTTGGATGCTGCCATTCAGGTCGTAGGCCAGGCCCTGCTCGATGACGCGCGAGCCGAAGCCGCGGCGCGTCGGCGGCGCCACCGGCGGGCCGTCGTGCTCGCACCACCGCACCTCCAGCCGGCGCTCGCCGCCGCCGGCGTCGGCCAGCGACCATGTCACCTCGATCCAGCCCTGCGGGACCGACAGCGCGCCGTACTTGGCGGCGTTGGTGGCCAGCTCGTGGAAGGCGAGGCCGAAGGCCACCGCCGCCTTCGGGCCAATGCGCAGCGGCGGGCCCGACAGCCGCACGCGGCGCTGTCCGCCGGTCTCCTGGGGGGTCGTTTCGTACGGCGCGGTCTCCAGCTCGATCAGCGTGCGCAGCTCGGCGCCCAGCCATTGCGTTTCGGTCAGCAGGTTGTGCGCCTGCGACAGCGCCGCCAGACGGCTGGTGAAAGCGACGCGGAACGCCTCCGGCGCCGGGGTGTGCCGCAGCGTCTGCATGGCGATCGACTGCACCGTCGCCAGCGTGTTCTTCACCCGGTGGTTCAGTTCGTTGATCAGCAGCCGCTGGTGCTCCGCGGCGCGGCGCTCCTCGGTGATGTCCAGCGTTGTGCCGAACAGCCGCACCGGCATGTCGTCCTCGAACGCCGCCCGGCCGCTCTCCGCCACCCAGTGCTCCATCGGGTCGGTCGGGTGCAGCACCCGGTACTCCACCGTGTAGTCGGCGGCCTCGCCGGCCAGGATGCCGGCGATCGCCTCGGCGCGGATGTGGCGGTCGGCGGGGTGGATGGTCGCCTCGAACACGGCGCGGTCCATGGGCGACCCGACCGGGACGTTCTGCGGCAGGCCGCGCAGCACCCGGCAGCGCTCCGACACGATCATGGTGTCGTCGGCGAGGTCGAGGTCCCAGGTGCCCAGCCGCGCCAGCGCGACGGCGAGGCGCAGGCGCTCCTCGCTGCGGCGCAGCCCGGCCTCCATGTCCTTGCGGCGCAGCACCTCGCGGGTCAGCGCGTGGACCTTCTCGGTCAGCATGGCGAAGCTTGCCGCCGCCTGCCCGTGCGGCCGGCAGCGCAGCAGAACGGTGCCGGACGGGCCGTGCGCCCCGCGCACCGCGGCGCCTTCGCAGGCGAGGCGTGCCTCGGCGGCCCCGGCGCCGCGCAGCGCCAGCGCGCCGGGGATCGGCTGCGGGGTGGCGGCGCACCGCCGCAGATAGGCGGCCAGCTCGTCCGCCGGGGTGGCGGACAGCTCGGCCAGCGACCGGCCGGCCAGCGCGCCGCGCGGCTGCCCGGCGTGGGCGGCGAAGGCGTTGTTGGCGTGCAGGATGCGGCCGTCGCCGCCGACCAGCGCCGCCGGTTCCGGCAGCAGGTCGATGACGCCCTCGGCGGTGGCGCGCTCGGTGGCGACCTCGGCAAGCGTGGCCGTCGTGTCGTTCTGGATTGCCGTGCTCATTGCGGGGGTCAGTGTCGGCTGCCAGGGGCGGTGCGCACATACAGCGACCATGGAAATATGTCGCGCCCGTGTGGAATGTCGAGACCACACACCTCTATGCGGACATCGATCGGAGCGGCCATCGATGACTTCTCCCGTACTTGCGTCAAAGTCCTCAGTTCGGCTATGGTCTTGCAGCAATTCAGGAATTTGCCGCTGAGCGGACCGTAGCATGGGGCGTCGGCGGGCGGACACCTACCCGATCGTTTTACCCATTCTGGAAGTGGTGCGGGCAGGGCCGGAAACTCCCCGCAAATTGCGTAAAATCCACGATATTCAGGCTTTGTTAACGAAGAACGGCGAGGATCGGACTGACCCGGTGTGCCGGGCGTCCCGCGCCGGTGCGGGGCGGGATCATCCCTGGTGGACGGGGCAGGGCGCCATGGACCTCAGCAACCTCGGGCTTTTCAAGCTCATGTCGCGGAAGATGGACTGGCTGACCCAGCGCCAGGAGGTCGTCGCGCAGAACATCGCCAACGCCGACACGCCGGAATTCAAGGGCCGCGACCTCAAGCCCTTCAACTTCCGCGACGCGCTGGCCGACAGCCGCCGCCTGACCCCGACGGCGACCAGCCCGACCCACTTGGCTGGCACGGTGCCGGCCGGCGGCAGCAACAAGGAACAGCGGGTGCGCAACCCGTACGAGACCGCGCCGGACGGCAACAACGTCGTCATCGAAGAGCAGATGATGAAGCTGTCCCAGAACAGCATGGACTACCAGACGATCACCAACCTCTACCGCAAGCAGGTCGGTCTGCTGAAGACCGCCATCGGTCGTGGCGGCCAGTAAGGTTTTGCGGGATTTAGGGCGGCAGGATTAAGGGCGGAGGTGTCGGATGGATCTCTACAAGGCCATGACGGTGTCGGCGGCGGGCATGAAGGCGCAGGGCACGCGCCTGAAGGTCATCGCCGAGAACCTCGCCAACGCCAACACCACGGCGGAGACGCCGGGCGACATGCCGTACCGGCGCAAGGTCGTCACCTTCCAGAACATGCTGGACCGGCAGTCCGGCGTGGACACCGTGCGCGTCAACAAGATCGACGTGGACAAGAGCGACTTCCAGCGCAAGTACGACCCTTCGCATCCCAGCGCGGATTCGGAGGGCTACGTGCTGATGCCGAACGTCAACACGCTGGTCGAGGCGATGGACATGCGCGAGGCGCAGCGCTCCTACGAGGCCAACCTGTCGGTCATCGAATCGTCGCGCCAGATGCTGAACCGCACCGTCGAACTGCTGCGCACCTGATAGTCTGAATTCCGGGGAACACCGCCATGGTCGCCAACGTCGCCAACGCCGCCGCCGCCTACGCCAGCACCGCGCTGAAGACCTCCGGCGTCGGCATGGTCCCGCGCGAGGAGGGGCCGAGCTTCGGCGCCATGCTCCAGGAGGCGGCGAAGGGCGGCATCGACACCCTGAAGAAGGGCGAGGCGCTGACCGCCAAGGCCGCCGTCGGGCAGGCCGACATCGCCGACGTGGTGCAGGCGGTGACCAACGCCGAAATGACCCTGCAGGCCGCCACCAACATCCGCGACAAGGTGATCGGCGCCTACCAGGAAATCCTGCGCATGCCGATCTGACGGCGCGCCGGGGCTTCTTCCCATGAACGAGACCGACGTCGTCGAGATCTGCCGCACCTCGATCATCACCCTGCTGATGGTGGCGGGGCCGATCCTGCTGATCGAGATGCTGTTGGGCACGGCCATCTCGGTGTTCCAGGCGGTCACCCAGATCAGCGAGCAGACGCTGGCCATCGTGCCCAAGGTGCTGGTGGTGTTCGGCCTGTCGATCCTGCTGATGCCCTACATGCTGAACGAGCTGGTGCACTTCTTCCAGGCGGAGGTCGCCGACCGGATCGTCGCCATCGGCATGCACTGATGGGCGCGCTCCAGGTCCTCGTCGGCGACCAGCTCTACGTGTGGATCATCGTCTTCATGCGCGTCGGCGCGGCGTTCATGGCGATGCCGGGCTTCGGCGACCAGTTCGTATCGACGCGCACGCGCCTGCTGCTGGCGGTGGCCGTCACCTTCGTCGTCTCCCCCGTGCTGCGCCCGCAGCTGCCGGCGGAGCCGACGCACGTCCTGCGGCTGACCATGCTGATGCTCGGCGAGATCACCGTCGGCATCTTCCTCGGCACCGTGGCGCGGCTGCTGTTCAGCGCGCTGGAGGTGGCGGGCTCGGTCATCGCCACGCAGTCGGGCCTTGCCAACGCGCAGATCTTCAACCCGGCGATGGCGTCGCAGGGCACGCTGCCGGCGGCGCTGCTTGGCTGGCTGGGGCTGCTGCTGATCTTCCTGACCGACCTGCACCACGTCATGATCATGGCGGTGGTGGACAGCTACACGCTGTTCCGGCCGGGGGCGGCGCTGCCGATCAACGACATGGCCAACATGATCGGCCGCCTGGTGGCGAAGAGCTTCGTCATCGGCCTGCAGATGTGCGCGCCGTTCATCGTCATCGGCATCCTGTTCGCGCTGGCGCTGGGCCTGCTGAACAAGCTGGCGCCGCAGATCCAGGTGTTCTTCCTGTTCATGTCGACGCAGGTGGCGCTGGGGCTGTTCCTCTTCGCCATCACGCTGTCGGCGATGATGATGTTCTGGCTGGGCTATTTCGAGTCCACCTTCATCGAATTCCTGAACCCGGCCTGAGGACGTGAGGGGAGCCCATGTCCGAAGACGCCGATGACGCCTCCAAAACAGAAGAGCCGACAGCCAAGAAGCTCGAGGACGCGCACCGCAAGGGCAACTTCCCGGTCAGCCGCGAGATCCACAACTGGCTGATGATGGCGGCGGCGCTGGTGCTGCTGATCGCGGTGATGCCGGGGACGGCGGCGGGGCTGCAGCGGCGGCTGGCCTTCTACGTCGAGCACATCCACGAGCTGACCATCGACCGCGGCAACGCCGGCATGCTTCTGCTGCGCGCGGCGAAAGACATCTTCTGGGCGCTGTGGCTGCCGGTGCTGCTGCTGATGATCGCCGGCGTGCTCGGCTCGATCGCGCAGACCGGCTGGATGGTGGTGTGGGAGAAGATCGTCCCCAACCTGGAGAAGATCAGCCCGCTGGCCGGCTTCAAGCGGGTGTTCGGCAGCATCAACCAGCTGGTCGAGCTGCTGAAGGGCATCGCCAAGATGGCGGTGGTGGGCGGCGTGGCCTACCTGGCGCTGCTGCCGATGGTGACCTCGGTCGAGCACTTCACCGGCATCGACGTCATGGCCCTGCTGGCCGAGATGAAGGAGCTGACCTACCGCCTGTTCGTCGGGGTGCTGGGGGTGCTGACGCTGATCGCCGGCGGCGACCTGCTCTGGCAGCGCCACACCTACAACAAGCAGATGAAGATGACGAAGCAGGAGGTGAAGGACGAGTACAAGCAGCAGGAAGGCGATCCCATGGTCAAGGCCAGGGTCCGCCAGCTGCGCATGGAGCGCACGCGCAAGCGCATGATGGCCAACGTGCCGCACGCCGACGTGGTGGTGACCAACCCGACCCACTACGCCGTGGCTCTGAAGTATGACCCCGAAAGCATGGGGGCGCCCACCGTGCTGGCCAAGGGCGTCGACGTCATCGCCCTGAAGATCCGTGAGATTGCGAAGGAATCCGACGTTCCCATCGTCGAGAACCCGCCGCTCGCCCGCGCGCTCTACGCCACGGTCGAGATCGACGAGGAAATTCCCGGCGAACATTATCGTGCGGTGGCGGAACTCATCACCTATGTTTTCAAGTTGAAGGGGCGTTCGGTCGGGGGCTGACGGACGCTGCCGGCGAACCGTTGCGGGTAATCTCGGGTGAACGAAGCATCGTCCATGGTGGAGGGGGCTCCGGGTCCGGCGCGCGGCCGGGGCGGGGCCGCGCCGGGGGCGCTCCTGGCCGCCGCCATGCAGCTGGCCGCCATCGGCGGTCTGGCGGCGATGGCGGCCGGGCTGGCGCTCGACCAGGAGGCGCTGGCCTGGGCCGGCACCGCGCTGGCGACGGCCGGCATCGTGGCGCTGGGCGTGCGCGTCGCCCGCCTGCGCCGCCGCGTCGCGCACGACGAGGCGCTGCTGACCGGCGCGCTGGAGGGGCTGGGCAGCGGCCAGCTGGTGACCGACGCCGCCGGCGGCACCGTGTTCGTCAACAGCGCCTTCCGCACCCTGGTCGACGCCGCCCCCGGCGAGGCGCCCCTGCAGGCGCTGGAACGCCAGCTCGGCTCCGACCCCGACAGCCTGTCCGAGTTCACCCGCGTGCGCGAGCGCGCCCGCGCCGGCGTCCCCGCGGCGGCCGAGCTGACCGTGCTGCGCGAGGGGCGCAGCCCGGAATGGCGCCGCGTCCAGGCGCAGCCGATCTCCGACTTTCCCGGCGCCGTGCACTGGCGCGTCGAGGACATCACCGCGCGCCGGGAGCTCGAGCACGTCATGCTGCGCGAGCAGGCCAAGCTCGTGGATTTCATGGACCACGCGCCGGTCGGCTTCTTCTCGGTGGACCAGGACGGCATCTTCCTGTTCGTCAACGCCACGCTGGCCAAGTGGCTGGGCTGCACCCCGCGCGATCTGGTGGACGCCGGCCGCACCCTGCACGACGTGCTGGCCAGCCCGCCGCGCAACGCCAAGCCCTACGACCTGTTCGACGGCGGCGGCCTCGAGCAGCGCGGCGAGCTGACCATGCGCGGCCTGCAGGGCCGGCGCTTCCAGGCATCGGCGGCGCAGACGGTGGTGGTGTCGGACGACGGCAGGACGGTGCACACCCGCTCCGTGATCCGCGACCTGACGCCGGAGCGCGAGTGGCAGGAGGCCCTGCGCCTGTCCGAGCAGCGCTTCCAGCGCTTCTTCGAGGACGCGCCGGTGGGCATCGCGCTGCTCAACGAGGCGGGCGTCCTGTCGGAGTGCAACCACGCCTTCCTGGCGCTGATCGGCGCCGAGGGGCCGCAGGTGATCGGCCGTCCCTTCGCCGACCTGATCGAGCCGAAGGAGCGCGACATGGTGGCCGAGCGGCTGACCAGCGTGGTCCGCGGCCACGACCCGGACGCACCGCTGGAGGTGCGCATGACGGCCGGCCGCGACCTCGTGGTGCAGCTCTACGCGCGGCGCCTCGGCGGGGTGGGCAGCGAGGGCGGCGCCGGCCTGATCCTGCACTTCATCGACATGACGGAGCGCAAGAACCTGGAGGCGCAGTTCGCCCAGAGCCAGAAGATGCAGGCGGTCGGCCAGCTGGCGGGCGGCGTGGCGCACGACTTCAACAACCTGCTGACCGCGATGATCGGCTTCTGCGACCTGCTGCTGCTGCGCCACAAGCCCGGCGACCAGTCGTTCAGCGACATCATGCAGATCAAGCAGAACGCCAACCGCGCCGCCAACCTTGTCCGCCAGCTCCTCGCCTTCTCGCGCCAGCAGACCCTGCAGCCGCGCATCCTCAACGTCACCGACGTGCTGGCCGAGCTGTCGAACCTGCTGCGCCGCCTGATCGGCGAGAACATCGAGCTGCGCATGCTGCACGGCCGCGACCTCGGCCTCATCAAGGTGGATCAGAACCAGCTGGAGCAGGTGATCATCAACCTCGTGGTCAACGCCCGCGACGCCATGCCCGGCGGCGGCAAGCTGACCGTCGCCACCTCCAACTACACCGTCACCACGCCGGAACGCCGCGAGCACGAGATCATCCCGGCCGGCGAGTACGTCTCCATCGACGTCATCGACACCGGCCACGGCATCCCCAAGGAGAACCTGCAGCGCATCTTCGAGCCGTTCTTCTCCACCAAGGAGGTCGGCTCCGGCACTGGCCTGGGGCTGTCCACGGTGTACGGCATCGTGCGGCAGACCGGCGGCTTCATCTTCGTCGATTCGGCGCCGGGCGAGGGGGCCAAGTTCTCCATCCTGCTGCCGCGCCACCAGGGCGAGTCGAAGCCCGTCGAGGCCGAGCCGCGCGAGCGCCGCGGCAGCGACCTCACCGGCTCCGGCACCATCCTGCTGGTCGAGGACGAGGACGCGGTGCGCGTGTTCTCCGCCCGCGCGCTGCGCAACAAGGGCTATCAGGTCGTCGAGGCCAAGAACGGCGAGGCCGCCATGCAGCTCCTGACCACGGAGGGGGCGAAGGTGGACCTGCTGATCACCGACGTGGTGATGCCGCAGATGGACGGTCCGACGCTGGCCCGCAACGTGCGCAAGATGCGCCCGGACATGAAGGTGATCTTCATCTCCGGCTACGCCGAGGACCGCTTCAAGGACGAACTGGACGGCGGCGACAACGCCGCGCACTTCCTGCCCAAGCCGTTCTCACTGAAGCAGCTGGCGTCCAAGGTCAAAGAGGTGATCAAGGGGTAGAAACCCTCTCCCGCCCCGGGAGAGGGTGGCGCCGCAGGCGCCGGGTGAGGGTGCAGGCAAGGATCCTGGCGCGACCCCACGCCACATTGACATTCTCACACGAACAATCTCCCCTCGGAAAACGAGAACGTTCCGTGAAAACGCCCTTGCGAATGGGAACAAAGAGAGTACATTAGCCCCTGCACCCCAGCCAGATGACCGTGTTGAACTGAGGAAGGGAAACGGGCAATGTCGTCGTCCGCACAGCTCCGATTGGTGGAAAAGGACTCCATGGACAAGCAGAAGGCCCTGGACGCCGCGCTGAGCCAGATCGAGCGCGCCTTCGGCAAGGGCTCGATCATGAAGCTCGGGGCGCGTGAGGCGATGGTCGAGACGGAGGTGATCTCCACCGGCTCGCTCGGCCTCGACATCGCTCTCGGCATCGGCGGCCTGCCGCGCGGCCGCATCATCGAGATCTACGGCCCGGAAAGCTCGGGCAAGACCACGCTGGCGTTGCACGCCATCGCCCAGGCCCAGAAGAACGGCGGCACCTGCGCCTTCGTGGACGCGGAGCACGCGCTCGACCCGACCTACGCGCGCAAGCTGGGCGTGAACGTCGATGAGCTGCTGATCTCGCAGCCCGACGCCGGCGAGCAGGCGCTGGAGATCGCCGACACGCTGGTGCGCTCCGGCGCTATCGACGTGCTGGTGGTCGATTCGGTGGCGGCCCTGGTGCCGCGCGCCGAGCTGGAGGGCGAGATGGGTGACAGCCACGTCGGCCTGCACGCCCGCCTGATGAGCCAGGCGCTGCGCAAGCTGACCGGCTCGATCAGCAAGTCGCGCTGTCTGGTGATCTTCATCAACCAGATCCGCCTGAAGATCGGCGTGATGTTCGGCAACCCGGAGACCACGACGGGCGGCAACGCGCTGAAGTTCTACGCCTCGGTCCGCCTGGACATCCGCCGCATCGGCGCGATCAAGGACCGCGAGACGGTGGTCGGCAACCAGACCCGCGTCAAGGTGGTGAAGAACAAAATGGCCCCGCCGTTCCGCGTGGTCGAGTTCGACATCATGTACGGCGAGGGCGTGTCGAAGGTGGGCGAGTTGCTCGACCTCGGCATCCAGGCCGGCGTGGTCGAGAAGTCGGGCGCGTGGTTCAGCTACGACGGCACCCGCATCGGCCAGGGCCGCGAGAACGCCAAGACCTATCTCCGTAACAACCCCGACACGGCGAAGTCCATCGAGGACAAGATCCGCGGCAACGCCGGCCTTGTCGCCGACGCCATGATGGGGACGCCGGAGACCGACGGCGACGCCGCGACGCCGGAGTGATGGGCGAGGAGCCTTGCCCCTCGCGCTCCCCACCAAGGGCCGCGAGGCCCTTGGATCCCGGGACAAGAAGGCGCTGCCCCAAAGGCGGCGCCTTTTTTATTCCCTCTCCCGCCCCGGGAGAGGGAGGGGCCCACGCGAAGCGTGGGAGGGTGAGGGTTGCTTCAAGGATCTCAGGGCGCATGCAACCAACCCCCTCCGGCCGTTTCATGGCGTTTCACGGCGTCCCATCCGCCGCTGGCCTTGTGTGGACAGCCACCCCAAGTCACGTTAAAAGCACCCGTTCGGCCTAATTTCGGCCCGATCCGCGCACCGGAGCCTGACGATCCCATGCAGACCGCCAACGACATCCGCACCACGTTCCTGGACTACTTCGCCAAGCACGGCCACCAGAAGGTGGACTCGTCGCCGCTGGTGCCGCGCAACGACCCGACGTTGATGTTCACCAACGCCGGCATGGTGCAGTTCAAGAACGTGTTCACGGGTGCCGAGTCCCGTCCGTACAAGCGCGCCGCCACCTCGCAGAAGTGCGTGCGCGCCGGCGGCAAGCACAACGACCTGGACAACGTCGGCTACACGGCGCGCCACCACACCTTCTTCGAGATGCTCGGCAACTTCTCGTTCGGCGACTACTTCAAGGAAGGCGCCATCGAGATGGCCTGGGGGCTGATCACCAAGGAGTTCGGCCTGCCCGCCGACAAGCTGATGGTGACGGTCCACACCTCGGACGAGGACGCCGCCACGCTGTGGCGCAAGATCGCCGGCCTGCCGGACGAGAAGATCATCCGCATCCCGACCGACGACAATTTCTGGCGCATGGGCGACACCGGTCCGTGCGGCCCGTGCTCGGAGATCTTCTTCGACCACGGCCCGCAGGTGCAGGGCGGCCCGCCGGGCTCCGAGGACCAGGACGGCGACCGCTTCATCGAGATCTGGAACCTCGTGTTCATGCAGTACGAGCAGCTGGGGCCGGACAACCTCGTCCCGCTGCCCCGGCCCTCGATCGACACCGGCATGGGCCTGGAGCGTCTCGCGGCCGTCCTCCAGGGCAAGCACGACAACTACGACATCGACCTGATGCGGGCGCTGATCGTCGCCTCGGCCGAGGCGACCAAGACCTCGCCGGACGGCGCGCAGGCGGTGTCGCACCGGGTGATCGCCGACCACCTGCGCTCCACCTCCTTCCTGATCGCCGACGGCGTGCTGCCGTCGAACGAGGGCCGCGGCTACGTGCTGCGCCGCATCATGCGCCGCGCCATGCGCCACGCCCACATGCTGGGTGCGCGCGAGCCGCTGATGCACCGCCTCGTCCCGGCGCTGGTCCAGCAGATGGGCGACGCCTATCCGGAGCTGGTGCGCGCCCGCGCGCTGATCGTCGAGACCCTCAAGCTTGAGGAGACCCGCTTCAAGCAGACCCTCGAGCGCGGCCTGAAGCTGCTGGAAGAGGAGGAGGGCCGGCTCGACGGCAACGCAGCACTTCCCGGCGACGTGGCGTTCAAGCTGTACGACACCTATGGGTTTCCGCTGGACCTGACGCAGGACGTGCTGCGCGCCAAGGGGCGCCCGGTGGACGAGGCCGGCTTCAAGGCCGCCATGGACGAGCAGCGCCGCAAGGCCCGCGAGTCCTGGTCCGGCTCCGGCGAGGCGGCCACCGAGAAGCTGTGGTTCGAGCTCAAGGACGAGCTGGGCGCCACCGAGTTCTTCGGCTACGACACCGAGGTCGCCGAGGGCAAGGTGACGGCCATCGTCAAGGGCGACGGCCGCGTCGAACAGGCGGGCGTCGGCGACGAGGTCATGGTCATCGTCAACCAGACGCCGTTCTACGCCGAGTCGGGCGGCCAAGTCGGCGACACCGGCGTGATCTTCTCCGCCGAGGGCACCGAGGTGGCGGTCAAGGACACGCTGAAGAAGCTTGGCGCCATCTGGGCGCACGTCGGCACGGTGACCAAGGGCACGCTCAAGGTCGGCGACGTGGTCGAGCTGCGCGTCGATACGGAGCGCCGCGCCGCCATCCGCGCCAACCACTCGGCCACCCACCTGCTGCACAAGGCGCTGCAGAACCGCCTGGGCGAGCACGTGACGCAGAAGGGCTCGCTGGTGGCGCCGGAACGTCTGCGCTTCGACATCTCGCAGCCGACCGGCCTCAGCGCTGAGGACATCGCCGCGGTGGAGGCGGAGGTCAACGCCCGCATCCTCGGCAACAGCGCGGTGGTCACCCGCCTGATGAGCCCGGACGAGGCCAAGGCGAGCGGCGCCATGGCGCTGTTCGGCGAGAAGTACGGCGACGAGGTGCGCGTCGTCTCCATGGGCGGCCCGCACGGCGAGCTGGAGCGCGACTACTCGGTCGAGCTGTGCGGCGGCACGCACGTCCGCCGCACCGGCGACATCGGCATCTTCAAGATCGTCGCCGAGGGCGCGGTGGCCGCCGGCGTCCGCCGCATCGAGGCGCTGACCGCGCAGGGCGCCGCCAAGTACCTCGCCGAGCGCGAGCACCTGCTGGGTGAGGCGGCCTCGGCCCTCAAGGTCCGTCCGGAGGAGGTGCCGTCCCGCGTCGCCGCCCTGGTGGACGAGCGCCGCAAGATGGAGCGCGAGCTGGCCGAGCTGCGCCGTCAGGTGGCGATGGGCGGTGGTGCCAAGGCCGACGGCGGCTCCGCGGCCAAGGAGATCAACGGCGTGAAGTTCGCCGCCCGCGTGGTGGACGGCCTGCCGGCCAAGGACCTCAAGCCGATGGCCGACGAGCTGAAGAAGCAGCTGGGCACCGGCGTGGTGGCGCTGGTGGCGACCAACGAGGGCAAGGCATCCATCGTCGTGGGCGTCACCGACGACCTGACCGGCCGCATCAGCGCGGTCGATCTGGTGCGTGTGGGTGCCGAGGCCTGCGGCGGCAAGGGCGGCGGCGGCCGTCCCGACATGGCGCAGGCCGGCGGCCCGGACGGCTCGCTGGCCAACGCCGCGGTCGAGGCGATCGAGAAGGCGATTGCCGAGAAGGTAACCGCTTAACCTCCCTCCCAACCTCCCCCCGCTGGGCGGGGGGAGGAGCTTTTATCCCCTCTCCCGCTCAGCGGGGGAGGGTCAGGGTGGGGGCCGGAGTCGGCGACTCCATGCCGCTCCATCTCCCGTCCCAACCTTCCGCACAGCGCCAGCCCGGCCATGCGGAAGTCCCCGGCCAGCGACTTGAAGGGCGCCTCGAACGTCTTCGGCCGGTTCCGCTCGACCACGAAGTGCCCGACCCAGGCGAACCCGTAGCCCGCCACCGGCGCGGCCGCCAGCAGGCGCCAGTCCCACAGGACAACCCCGCCCACCAGCAGCCCGGTGGCCAGCACGGTGCCGGTCACGTGCAGCGCGCGGTTGACCGGGTTGCGGTGCTCGGCGAGGTATTCCGGCCAGAACTCGCCCATGCCTGTCCTCCCCTTGGAACGTTCCGAACGGTTCGTCCCTTGAAAGGATAGGCGCAATCCTGGATGGTTGCAGGCCTAGGCAGAAAGAACGGGACGGATTCGATGCGTTTCACCGGCACCGACACCTACGTCGCCACCGAGGACCTGATGGTGGCGGTCAATGCGGCGATCACGCTGGAACGCCCGCTGCTGGTCAAGGGCGAGCCCGGCACCGGCAAGACTGTGCTGGCGCAGGAGATCGCCCGCGCTTTGAACAAGCCGCTGATCCCCTGGCACATCAAGTCGACCACCAAGGCGCAGCAGGGCCTGTACGAGTACGACGCGGTGAGCCGCCTGCGCGATTCCCAGCTCGGCGAGGAGCGGGTGCACGACATCGCCAACTACATCGTGCGCGGCAAGCTGTGGGAGGCCTTCGAGATGCCGGAGGCGCCGGTTCTGCTGATCGACGAGATCGACAAGGCCGACATCGAGTTCCCCAACGACCTGCTGCTCGAACTCGACCGCATGGAGTTCCACGTCTACGAGACGCGCCAGACCATCAAGGCCCGGCAGCGCCCGATCATCCTCATCACCTCGAACAACGAGAAGGAGCTGCCGGACGCCTTCCTGCGCCGCTGCTTCTTCCATTACATCCGCTTCCCCGACAAGGAGACCATGGAGCGGATCGTCGAGGTGCACTACCCCGGCCTGAAGCCGGCCCTGCTGCGCGAGGCGATGGCGCTGTTCTACGGCCTGCGCGAGGTGCCGGGCCTGAAGAAGAAGCCGTCGACGTCCGAGCTGCTGGACTGGATCAAGCTCCTCATGGCCGAGGACGTGGACCCCGAGACGCTGCGCGCCAAGGACGCCCGCAAGCTCATCCCGCCGCTGTGCGGCGCCCTGCTGAAGAACGAGCAGGACGTGCACCTGCTGGAGCGCCTCGCCTTCATCGCGCGGCGCGAGGGGCGGTAGGAACGCCCTCGCGGCCTCCCTCGTATCTTGTGAAGCACCTGGATTGAAGCCTGGACGGCCGGCTGCAGCCGGGCCGTCCAGGCTGACGGACCCCGTTACTCCCTAGGCCGTTGAAGGCCGATTGGGAGTGCTCCTGACCTCCCCCTATCGACGATGGGGTGTGGAGCCGATAGCGAGGACAACGGGTGCCGATGGCGACCGCAGGCGAAGCGCGGTTGCCGGCCTTGCGGGCGAGCGGTGATTGGGTGGGGCGGCGAAACGACTTTGCCGCCTACTGCCCCCGCCCCGTCTTCTCCTGCAGTTCGTCGATGCGCTTCGACGCCTCGGCCTTGGAGAGCTTCGGGTCGAAGTCCTCCTTCGCCTCCTCGCTCAGCGTCTTGAGGTAGGAGGCCTGGGCGCCGGTCATCGGCTCGTCGCCGGTCACCCAATCCTCCGGCGCCTTGTCGCGGTTGGAAAAGGCCTCGCCGGCCTTCGGGTCCTGCTTGTTCATCGGTCCACTTCCCAGGTATTGAGAACATAACAAGAACAATTTGGGCGCAAAAAGGTTCCGGCGCGGCGATCCGCGCCGGAACGCTGGGGCTAATCCGTCAGCGCTTCGACCTGCCCGGTTGGCTGAGGTCCTCGACGGTCTGGCCGACCACGTCGTCGTCGGTGGTCCGGGTGGCGAGGTCGCCGACGGCCACGACACCGACCAGCCGCTTGTCGCGGTTCATCACCGGCAGGCGCCGGATCTGCTTCTCCGACATGATGGTCGCGGCTTCCGACGAGTCCTGGTCCTCGAAGACGAACGCGGTGCCGGGGCTCATGGCGTCGCGCACCCTGGCGCTGTTCGGGTCCTTGCCGTCGGCCACCGCGCGCACGGCGATGTCGCGGTCGGTCAGGGTGCCGACCAGACGGTCGTTCTCGCCCACCGGCAGGAAGCCGATGTCGGCGTCGCGCATCATGCGCGCGGCTTCCTTCAGCGGGGTGTCGGGGCTCACCGTCTCGACCTGTTTGGTCATGATCTCACGGATCTTCATGTGAATCCTCCGTGGTGCCGAATAAGGACAGTGGACCTGGAGCAACCGCGCGGCACCTCGAAAGTTCCGGGGTAGACCGCGCCACCGCTGGCTTTACCCAGCTTCAGCGCTGGAACCTTCATACAAGGTCGCGGGTTCATGGCGATGAAGGGCACGGGTCCTTCGTCCCGCACTCCGGCGAGGGTGACGCCGATGAACCAGTGGCTTTTGTGGAGCCGCTTCGCCGCCATCAACCTGTTCGGCGTCGCCGGGCTGGTGCTGGCGTGGATCAACGGCTGGATCGCGGTCATCATCGAGACCGACACCAGCTACATCTGCACCATGATCTTCGCGCTGTTCCTGGTCGGCATGGCCGCAACGGCGTGGCGCATCGAGAAGCTCACGTCCGAGCTCGACTGCATCGAGCGCGGCGAGGGCGGCCGGCTGGATCACTACCGCCAAGCCCTGTCGGGCGTGGGCGGCAGCGCCACCCGCTCGCTGGAACTGCGGCTGTTCGGCCGCATCGCCTTCATCCGCCAGATCTCCAACGCGCTGGTCATGCTGGGCCTGATCGGCACGGTGGTCGGCTTCGTCATGGCGCTGGAGGGCGTCAGCGCCAGCGGCGCCGGCGACGCCAGCAGCATCGGCGGCATGGTCGGCAACATGATCAAGGGCATGGGCGTCGCCCTCTACACCACGCTGGTCGGCTCGGTGCTGAACCTGTGGTTGGGGGCGAACTTCCAGATCCTGGTCACCGGCACCGCCAATCTGGCGGCGGCGCTGATCGACCGCGTCGGGCACGACGGCCCCGGTGACGGTGCGGCCCGGGTGACGCCGGCCGCGGCGACCATCGGACGCGGCCCCCTGGCGTCGGGCGAGGCCGCCCATGTTTGACCCCCTGGGGGACGACGACGGGGGAACCGGCACCGTCTTCCGCGACATGATCACGCTGGCGCTCGCCGGGTTCATCTGCATGGTGCTGCTGCTGCTGCCGCACATCAACCCGAAGGGCAAGGAGGGCACCGGCGTCTCCAGCGAGGAGCCGCCCGGCAACGTCATCGTCGAGGCCCGCTGGGACGACAAGCTGCGCACCGACGTCGACCTGTGGGTGCAGGCGCCCGGCGATGTACCAGTCGGCTATTCCAACAAGTCGGGCCTGATCTTCAACCTGCTGCGCGACGACCTCGGCAGCTACGCCGATCCGACCGAGGTGAACTTCGAGACGTCGTACAGCCGCGGCGTTCCGCCTGGAGAGTACACCGTCAACATCCATCTGTTCCGCAACCTGGAGAACATCTACCCGATCTGGGTGCGGGTGGTGGCGCGCATCAAGAAGGAGACCGAGGCGGGGGCCGCCACGCTGGCCGCGACGCGCGTCCGCCTCGACCGCGAGGGGCAGGAGGTCACCGCCTTCCGCTTCACGCTCAACGATAAAGGCGACTTGGTTCCAGGGAGTATGAACGCCGTCTACAAACCGCTGCGCTCAGCGAGGAAGTGACTCCCATGGAAAGCCTCACGCTGCTGTTCGTCGTGTTCGCCGCGCTGGCGCTGATGCTGGTGCTGGTCGCACTGCGCTGGGCCCGCAACGGGCGTGGCCGCACCTTCATCCTGGCGCTGTTCGCGCTGATGCTTCCGGCGGCCTACGCGGCCCCGGCCAGCCTGCTCGGACGCGCCAAGCCGGTGACCATGGAATGGCTCAACGGCAAGGTAAAGGAGGCGACCGTGCTGAGCGCCACCTTCAAGGAGAACGACGCAATCTACGTCACGCTGCTGTGGCGGCAGGCGCCCGACCTGTACAAGCTGCCCTGGAATCAGAAGATGGCCGAGCAGCTGCAGCAGGCCATGCGCGAAGCCGAGCGCAACGGCACCCAGTCGGTGATGAAGCTGCCCTTCGAGCAGAGCTGGGACGACCGCGAGCCGCGCTTCTACGCGCTGCCGCAGCCGAAGATGCCCGACAAGCCGCAGGACAGCGGCGGGGTGGAGTTCCAGCATCCGGGGCAGCGGACGTAGTCCGGCGGCTTTCGCGCCCCTCCCTGTCCCTTCCCCGCCCGACGGCGGGGGAGGGAGTTCCGCTGTGGAACGCATAGCAACCTAAGGTTTCCGAACGGATAGCGCCGATCGCGTCGGCGCCCTCTGCTTCCGCGGCGTCGGCTCCTCCCCGTCCTGCCGGTACTATGTCCCTGGGAGCTGGAGGGGACGCATGGCGAGGCACATCTGGAACCGGCTGCACAACGACTACCTGCGCACCGACCGCCGCGACGACTACCGTGCCTTGCTGGACCTCGCCGTGCGCCACGGCTACCGCCTGCTGACGGTGGGGGCCTACGCCGCCCTGCGCCGCAGCGGCGAGCCGGAGGGGGACGGGCGCCGCATCCTGATCATGCGCCACGACATCGACACCGCCCCCCGCGTCGCCCGCATGTTCGCCGAGGAGGAGGCGCGGGTCGGCGGCCGCGGCTCCTACTTCTTCCGCCTGCAGACCGCCGACGTGCGGGTGATGCAGGAACTTGCCGACGCCGGGCACGAGGTCGGCTACCACTACGAGGAGCTGGCGACCGTCGCCAAGGAGCGCGGCGCCAACGGCAAGGACCGCGTGCCCGAGATCCTGGAGGAGGCGCGCGAGCGCTTCGCCCAAAACCTCGCCCGGCTGCGCGCCCGCACCGGGCTGCCGCTGCGCATCGCCGCCAGCCACGGCGACTTCGCCAACCGGGCGCTGGGGGTGAGCAACACGTTGCTCCTCGCCGACCGGCACGTGCGCGAGCGCGCCGGCATCGACCTGGAGGCCTACGATCCGGAGGTCGAGGACGGGCTGGCCTTCCGCACCATCGACATGACCTACCCGCTGGACTGGCGTCAGGGCAAGGACCCGGCGGCGGCGCTCCGCGCCGGGCTGGGGCCGATACTGGTGCTGACCCACCCGCGGCAATGGGGCCGGCAATGGTACTGGAACGCGCGCGAGGACCTGAAGCGCGCCGCCGAGGGCGTGCTGTTCAGCGCCGGCCTGCCGCAGGTGTGGCGGCGCGCGTGAGCCCTCTGGACGCGCGGGCGCCGCCCCGTTAGGGTCGCGGCCGCATCGCGGGATCAGCGGAGGAACAACCATGCCGTCGTTCGACATCGTGTCCAAGACCGAGATGGCCGAGGTGGACAACGCCCTTGCCGGCGTCCGGCGGGACATCGAGCAGCGCTACGACTTCAAGGGCTCCAAATGCTCGCTGGAGCGGGCGGAGAACGACATCACCGTGCTGGCCGACGACCAGCCGAAGCTGGACACGGTGCACGAGCTGCTGCGCGTCCACATGACGCGGCGCAAGGTGGACGCCAACTTCCTGGACTTCTCCGCCAAGGTCGAGCGCGCCGCCGGCGACACCGTCCGCCACGTGGTGAAGATCCGCCAGGGCATCGCCCAGGACCTCGCCAAGAAGATCGTCAAGGCGATCAAGGACAGCAAGATGAAGGTCCAGGTGGCGATCCAGGGCGACGAGCTGCGCGTCACCGGCAAGAAGCGCGACGACCTCCAGGAGGCGATCGCCTACGTGCGCGGCATGAAGCTGGAGCAGCCGTTGCAGTACGTGAACTTTCGGGATTGAGCGCTCAGCGCGGCTGCGCGCCCAGGTCCTCGAACACCACGCCCTTGTCGGTCGTCTGGAAGCGCCCCTTGCCGTTGACGGTGAGGGGCTTGTCGCCCGGTTGCGGCGCGAAGGTGGCGGCGTAGTAGCAGTCGTGCAGGCCGGGCCTGCCCTTGGTCTCGACGCAGCCCTGCTTGCGGAAGGAGTCGAACTGCCGGAAGCCGGGGCGGCCCTGCGCCTCCAGCGTGCGGCGGGTGGTGGCTTCGACGGCCTTGCGCATGTCGGACTCGGACGGTTCGCCCGAACACCCCACGAGCGCGAGGCACGCCAGCGTGATGGCGGTGATCCTCATCCGCCTTTGGTATCACATCCGGGCGTCCTGTGCAGCCTCAGCTTGCGTAGCCGAACTGGCGCAGCAGCGGCCCCTGGTGCTGGAGCAGCCGCTGCATCGCCCGACCGTCCAGCGTCGTGCGCGGTTCCGCCGGTTCCGGCAGCCGCGCCCGGCAGGCGGCGAGCGCCTCGGCGCCGGCGTCCAGCTCCAGGAAGCGCAGGGCGGCGCCGAGGTGGGTGTCCGGGTCCGCCATGAGGTCTTCCCAGCGCAGCTCGTAGCAGCGCTCCGGCCGGCTGGCGCCGAAGCCGCAGGCGGTGCGGGTGGCGTCGGTCCAGGCGTAGGATGCCGCGTCCGCCGCGGCGTACCACGCGTCGCCGCCCGGCTCGGCGGCCGCCTCGTCCAGGGCGGCGGCGACCGCCGCGCGGCCGTCGCGCACCACGTGCAGGATCGTCAGGCCGGGGAACATCAGCTCCCAGAAGTCGAGGTTGTGGGCGTGCACGGCGGCGGCGCAGCCGATCATCCGCACGCCGTCGCCCGGCTCCAGCTTGGCCAGCGACAGCGCCACCGCGGTGCGCACGAGGTGCAGGAAGTCGCCCTGGGTGAAGGCCGCGGCACCACCCTCCAGCCCGTCGTTGTAGTCGCCGACCACGTCCTTCAGCGGCACCGCGAAGCGGTCGGTGAAGTGGCCGTCCGGGGCGAGGCGCAGCTGCGGGTGGGCGTCGAGCAAAGCGCGCACCGCCTCGTGCCCGCTGTGCGGCGCCCCGACGACCAGCAGCAGCGGCCGGGAGAACACCACCGCGAGGCGGTCGTCGAGGGGGGCGAGGCGGGTTGGCATGGCGGCGGTTCCAGGGTGGGGAGATCGTTTGCCCCCTCCCTGACCCTCCCCCGCTTGGCGGTGGAGGGAATGGCGGCGGGGCCCCCTCTCCCGCGTCGGCGGAGGAGGATGGGAGGGGGCACACCCTACGCCGATTTCACGTGCTAAGGAACCGCCGCTCCGTGCCCTCCAGCACCAGGCAGGTCAGGCGGTTGGTGGCGAAGGCCCCGGTGTCGATGCCGATGCGGTTGGCGCGCAGCTCCGGCTCCGGGGAGATGGTGTGGCCATGCACCACCACCTTGCCGTGGTCGGCGGCAGAGCGCAGGAAATCGTCGCGGATCCACAGCAGGTCGTCCTCGCGCTGCCGCTCCAGCGGCACGCCGGGGCGGATGCCGGCGTGCGCGAAGAGGTAGTCGCCGATGGTGACGCTGGTGCGCAGCGAGTCCAGGAGGCCGCGGTGCGCCGGCGGCAGGCGCAGGCGGAACTGCTCCTGCGCCTGCGCGAGGTCCTCGGGCGGCGAGTCGGCGTGCGGCGGCGGCACGTGGTAGCTCGCCAGCGTCGCCGTGCCGCCGAAGGTCAGCCAGTTCGGGCCGACGCGGATGTCCTCCAGGAACGCCAGCATCGACGCCTCGTGGTTGCCCTTGAGGTGGATGGCGCCGAAGCCCGGTGGCGGGCCTTCGGCCAAGCGCTCGATCACCCCGCGCGAGTGCGGCCCGCGGTCGACATAGTCGCCGAGGTAGACGATGTACTTCACCAGTTCCGGCGCCGCGGCGCCGTCGGCCTCGACCAAGTCGAGCAAGTGGTCGAGCAGGTCGAGCCGCCCGTGCACGTCGCCGATCGCGTAGACGCGCAGGCCGCGCGGCACCGCCGCCGGCGCCGGCTCCGTCCTCTGCCACCGTGCGAAGCTGAACAAGGCTCACCCTCCGGGAACGACCCAAGGCCGGCGGACGAACGTCCGCCACGCAACAGGTAGGGCCGGAAACGCGCATTGCGAGGGTTCTTCGCCGCTCGCGGGTGCGGCCTCACCCCTCGGAGGCCAGCCGTTCGAGCGCCACCCTCAGCCGTTCGAGGGAGACCTCGACCGTGCGTTCGCCGAGGCTCACCCAATGGTAGACGCGGGTGCGGGTGCGCGGCTCGGCCGCGAAGTCGATGCGCAGCACCCGCGCGGCGGGCGCGCAGGCCAGGCGCAGCCGCCGCGGCTCCTGCACCGCGACGGGGGAGGGGACGGCGCCGTCGAAGGCGACGCGCGCCGGATGGTCGGCGGCGAGCGGGCCGTCGAAGGCGACGGTGAGCGCCGTGCAGGCGGCGTCGCGGGTCAGCGTGACGGTGACGCTGCCGCCGGGACCGCGCAGTTCGGGATAGCCATAGAGCGCGCTGACGCTGCACCGCCGCTCGGCGCCCTGGCCGAAGCAGCCGCCGGACCACACGCCGTCGTCCGCCCTCACCGGCATCGCCGCGAGCATCGCCGCCGCCAGGACCGCCGCCAACCGCACCATGCGTGCACCGCCATCGACTTGGTGGCGCACCATAGGACGCAGGCGATTGCGAGGGGGTTAATGGAGCTCCATGACGCGCTGGCGCCGGTTCTCCCTTCATTCGCCGCCAGATGGTTGCGGCATGTATGGTTTCTGTGAGAAAAAACAAATTATTTCAATAACATAATCGTCATCCCCGCGAAGGCGGGGATCCAGTGCTCGCGTCCGCGAGCCACACGACTCATGTCGCCCCTGTCGGGGCTCTGTCCTGGATCCCCGCCTTCGCGGGGATGACGGGAAAGTATCTATCTTTCCAGCAGCTTACCGCCCTGCAACAGCTGTGCATGCCGCAGCGCCGGGCGGGGACTCCTCCGCCGTTCCGCCGGCTATTTCCGCTCCCAGACCTTCGTCTCGATGAAGTGGCTGGCGAGGAAGCGGTAGGTCATCTTCTGCAACTGCTCGACCTGTTGCGAGCGCTCGATCGGCACGCCGTCCCAGGCCTGCAGGACATCCTCCCACTCCATCAGGCGGGTGCGCAGGTCGTCGCGGATCTTGCGGATGAAGTTCACCGTCGCGTCGAAGGTCCGCAGGGCGCCCATGATCTCGCCGGTCTGGGCGTCGGCCTGCTCGAAGATCGAGTCGTACATCTTCAGCGGCTTCTTGATCAGCCCCGCCATGCGCTGCAGTTCGGAGCAGAAGGTGCGGTCGGCGCGGTAGATCTGCTGCAGCTTGACGAACGCATCGCTCAGCGCCCGGATGCTCTTGAAGCGGTCGCGCAGCGCCTCGATGTAGGACAGCTCCTGCGTCAGGTCGTCGATCCGGTCGTGGATGTACTGCTCGGCGTTGTCGCTGTGGATGCCCAGCTTCTCGGCCAGCTGGATGAAGGCGGTCTTCAGGCGGTCCTTGGTGTTCGGGTCCTCGACGATCTGCTCCAGCTCCTCCAGGTCGACGACGATCATCTCCGACCCGGTGATCCAGGACACCAGCTGCACGGTCAGCCGGCCGCGCGCGATCATCCGGTGCCGGTCGTCCACGGACCACGACGCGGTGCCGTCCAGCAGCTCGCCGGGGATCTTCTCGCCGGGCCGGATCTGCTTGACGTAGGCCAGCCCGCGCTCCACGAGGCCCAGCAGGCGCGCGTCCTGGCCGTCCTCCTCGATGGAGAAGGAGTCCTTCAGCGTGTTGAAGGGCAGCGCCGCCTTCAGGTCGCCCAGCAGGATGTTCAGCACCGGCTGCTTGCTGGTCGGCTCCAGCGCGAAGTAGGCCGCCGGCAGGCTGAACACCCTGTGCTGGAAGTCGAAGTGCGTCTCGCGCATCGGCTTCGGGGCGGAGTCCACCGCGTCGGCCGGGGCCGTGGTGTTGGAGACGTCGGTCATGCGGGCCCGGTCGTAGGGCGGGGGCCTCGCAGCCCACCGGAGTAGATCGTCGAGCCTACAACAGATCGCGCAGCCGGAACCACAACATCGCGAGCACCAGGGCCGGCGTGCGCAGCCCGGGGCCGCCCGGAAAGCCGCGGTGCGGGATGCGGGCGAAGACGTCGAAGCGTTCGGCCGTGCCGGCGGCGGCCTCGGCGATCACCCGCCCGGCGATGCCGGCCAGCGCCACCCCGTGCCCGGAATAGCCGTGCGCGAAGTACGTCGTCGGGCTGAGCCGGCCGAGGTGCGGCAGCCGGTTGATGGTGATCGCCACCCGCCCGCCCCAGACGTGGCTGGTCCGCACGCCGGCCAGATCGGGGAAGACGCGCAGCATCTTGCGCCGCATGCCCAGCTCCACCCCCGGCAGGTCGCGGCCGGAGTAGCTGACCCCGCCACCGAACAGCAGCCGGTGGTCCGGCGTGCGGCGGAAGTAGTTCATCACGAAGTTCATGTCGCACACCGCCACGTCGCGCGGCAGCAATGCCAGCGCGCGCTCCGCCCCCAGCGGCTCGGTCGCCAGGATGTAGGTGGCGACCGGCATGATCCGGTCCGCCAGCGCCGGGGCCACGCCGCCCCCCGAAGAATTGTTGAGATAGGCGTTGCCGGCCAGCACCAGCACGCGCGCCCGCACACGGCCGGTCGCGGTCACCGCCTCCGGCCGGTCGCCGGTGGAGAGGGACAGCACGCGCGAGCCCTCGAAGATCCGCACCCCCGCCGCCGCGCAGGCGTCGGCCAGCCCCAGCGCGTAGTTCAGCGGGTGCAGGTGCCCGCTGCCCCGGTCGAGCATGCCGCCGACGTAGCCGGGGCTGCGCACGTAGTCGGCCAGTGCCGCGCGGTCCAGCCGCTCCAGCGCCGGATAGCCGTAGCCGTCGCGCAGCTCCGCCTCGGCCTCGACCAGCTCGGCGAGGTGGCGGTCCTTCAGCGCCGCCAGCACGTGGCCCCAGGTCAGCCCGCAGCGGATGCCGTGCCGCTCCACCCGGTCGCGCAGCAGCGTCTTGGAGTCCTCGACGAGGTCCCACAGCTTGGCCGCGTCGTCCCGGCCGACGAGGGCGGCGATCTGGCCCATCGACTTGTTGTAGCCGGTGATGACCTGCCCGCCGTTGCGGCCCGAGGCGCCCCAGCCGACCCGCTCCGCCTCCAGCAGGGCGACGCTCCAGCCGCGCTCGGCCAGCTCCAGCGCCGCCATCAGCCCGGTGTAGCCGCCGCCGACCACGCAGGCGTCGCAGTCCAGCGTCCCCTCCAGCACCGGGTGCTCGGGGTGCGGGTTCGCGGTATCGGCGTACCAGGACCGGATGTGGCTGCGGGCGATCATGCCCTCCGCAGATACGGGTCTTGTGTGACAGCGTCAATCGCGCCGGCGCGCATGGCCGCTTTCACGCCCCTCTCCCTTGACGGGAGAGGGGCTGTGGGCCGCCCCGCCGGCACCATCGGAAGTTCACTGGCGCGTTTCCCGGCGCGGGGCCATACTTCGGTGACGCGAAACAGCAGGGAGGCGTCTGCCGCATCGGGGCGGACCGGGTTTGCATGGCGTTCATGGACGACTTCATCAAGAAGAACCGCATCACCGAGGTGGAATGCCTCGTCCCCGACCAGTCGGGCATCGCGCGGGGCAAGATCGTTCCCGCCGAGAAGTTCCTGCGCATCCTGCGCGACCGGGGACTGCGGCTTCCCGAAGCGATCTTCGTGCAGACCGTCACCGGCGAGTACCCGGACGACGAGGACGTCACCTCGGACGAGAACTCCGACATCTACATGATCCCGGACGAGCGGACGATCCGCTTCGTCCCCTGGTACGAGGAGCCGACCGCCCAGGTCATCACCGACTGCGTCTACGCCGACGGCAACCCGGTGGACTTCTCGCCGCGCCACGTGCTGAAGCGCGTGCTGAAGCTGTACGAGGAGCGCGGCTGGAAGCCGGTGGTGGCCCCGGAGCTGGAGTTCTTCCTGGTCCAGATCAACAAGGACCCGGACTACCCCCTGATCCCGCCGGTCGGGCGCAACGGCCGGATGGAGAGCGGCCGGCAGGCCTTCGGCATCGACGCGGTCAACGAGTTCGACCCGATCTTCGAGGAGATCTACGATTTCTGCGAAGCGCAGGACATCGACATCGACACCCTGACGCACGAGGCGGGGGCGGCGCAGATCGAGATCAACTTCAACCACGGCGACGCGCTGGAACTGGCCGACCAGGCCTTCCTGTTCAAGCGGACGGCGCGCGAGGCGGCGCTGCGCCACCAGATCTACGCCACCTTCATGGCCAAGCCCATGCAGGGCGAGCCCGGCAGCGCCATGCACATCCACCAGTCGGTGGTGGACGCGGAGATGGGCCGCAACCTGTTCGCCAACCCCGACGGCAGCGACAGCGCGCTGTTCATGGCCCACGTCGCCGGCCTGCAGAAGTACCTGCCCTACGTGATGCCGCTGCTGGCGCCGAACGTGAACTCGTATCGGCGGCTGGTGCCGAACTCCGACGCGCCGATCAACGTGCACTGGGGGCGCGACAACCGCACCACCGGCCTGCGCGTGCCGGTGTCGGCGGCCGACGCGCGCCGGGTGGAGAACCGCGTGGCCGGGGCGGACGCCAACCCCTACCTCGCCATCGCCGCCTCGCTGGCCTGCGGGTATCTCGGCATGGTGCAGGGGCTGGAACCGAACGACCCGGTGAAGGGCTCGGCCTACCGGCTGGCCTTCACGCTGCCGCGCCACCAGGGCGACGCGCTGGCGAAGTTCAACAGCTGCAAGCCGGTCAAGGAGATCATCGGCGAGAAGTTCGTCGACGCCTTCACCTGCGTGAAGGAGGCGGAGTGGGAGGCCTACCACCGCGTCATCAGCTCGTGGGAGCGGGAGAATCTGCTGCTGAACGTGTAGAGTGCCGGCATGGCCCAGGCTGCACCCGAAACCCGACTTGACCGCCTGTTCCGCGAGCGTGCCGAGGCGCGTCGGCGCGAGGCCGCGCGTCTGGCTCTGGCTGCGCTGGACGCGCTGGAGCGGGTGGGCGTCCGGGCGGTGGTGGTCGGGTCGCTGGCGCGCGGGCGCTTCCTCGGCCACTCCGACGTGGACCTGTTCGTCGAGGATCGCGGCGCGCTGGCGCCGGAGGCGGTGATCGCCATCGTCGAGCGGGCGATGGGCGATTTCCCCTTCGACGTGATCTTCGGCGACCGCGTGCCCGACGCCGACCGGCCGTTCATCCTGGAAAGGACCCTCGATGCGGCCGATCTTCGCGCGCCTTGAGCATCAACTCGCCAAGGCCGAACAGGAGCTTGGCCGCATCGAGGAGGCGGTCCGCCTCTTCGAGGGCATGGAAACGACGCCCGCGGCGACCTGGGCGCGGCGCATGAGCATCGCCGGCGGTGTCGAGGGCGTCTATTCCGGCTTGGAAGGCGTTCTGAAGGGCATCGCCGAGGACATCGACGGGCACGTTCCCCAGGGCGCGGCTTGGCACGCGAAGCTGCTGGAAACCTTGGCGCTGGACATTTCCGGCGTGCGGCCGGCGGTCCTGTCGCCCGACACCTACGGGTTGCTGGACGAACTGCGCCGGTTCCGGCACGCCGTGCGCAGCAACTACGGCATGGATCTGCGCGACTCCGACATCGGCGCCAACCTGGACCGTGTCCGTCGCGTGGTTCCGCTGTTCCGCCGCGACTTCGACGCGTTCGTCGCCGCCATGACCGGCTGACGCATTCGCAAGATCCCATCCCCCCGCCCGCGCGTTACTCCACGGTGTTGGAAACGCGAGGAGAGGGGCATGGCCGTTCCGCGGCACGCCGAGGCTTCCGAACGGCCGCACCGTCCCGCCGCCCCGGCGCCCTGGTCGCGGCGCACGGCGCGGCTGGCGTTCGCGGCGGCGCTGCTGGCGCTGGGCGCTTGGGTGGCACGGGGCTTCCTGGGGGCGGTGACCTGGGCGGTCGTCATCGCCGTCGCCGTGTGGCCGCTGCACCGCCGCCTCGCCGAACGGCTGCCGGGCGCGGTGCTGGCGCCGCTGCTCTCCACTGTGCTGGCGTCGCTGCTGGTGCTGCTGCCGCTCTCCGTCGTCGCGGTCGAGGTGGTGCGCGAGGCGCAGATGGTCACCGGCTGGCTGGCCCAGGCGCAGGAGAAGGGCATCCCGGTGCCCGAGTGGGTGGAGCGGCTGCCGTTGGTCGGCCAGCAGGCGCTGGGCTGGTGGAAGGCCAACCTCAGCGACCCGAACGCCGCGGGCGGCCTCCTGAAGAGCTTCGACACCAACGCTCTGGCCGGCTGGACCAGCAGCCTGGGCGGCGAGGTGCTGCACCGGCTGCTGCTGTTCTTCGTGACGCTGGTGGCGCTGTTCGGGCTGTTCCGCGAGGGCGCGTGGCTGGCCCGCCGCTGCCTGGAGGCCGCCGACCGCTGGCTCGGCGACCCGGGCGAGCGGCTGGCCGGGCGCATGGCGGCGGCGGTGCGCGGCACCGCCATCGGCACGCTGGTGGTGGCGGTGGGGGAGGGCGCGGTGATCGGCGTCGGCTATTGGGTGGCGGGCGTGCCGCATCCGGTGCTGTTCGGCGTGATGACCGCGGCCTGCGCCATGCTGCCGTTGGGCGCGTGGCTGGCCTTCGCGGTGGCCTCCCTGGTCCTGCTGGCGCAGGGCGACTCGATGGCCGCGGCGGCGCTGTTCGGCTTCGGTGCTGCGGTGATGCTGGCGGGCGACAACTTCGTGCAGCCGGCGCTGATCGGCGGCGCCGTGCGCCTGCCGTTCCCGTGGGCGCTGGTCGGCATCCTGGGCGGGCTGCAGACCTTCGGGCTGCTCGGCCTCGTGCTGGGGCCGGTGGTGATGGCGGCGATCCTGGTGCTGTGGCGCGACTGGGGCGACGTGGCGCCGCCGAAGCCTTCCTGAAGGCTCGTTCTGCCCCCTCCCTATCCCTCCCCCGCTTCGCGGTGGAGGGGAACTCCGCGGCTCGGCTCCCTCCACCGCAAAGCGGGGGAGGGTCGGGGAGGGGGCATTCACGGCCCCGTCCACCGTTGACAAGCCCCCCGTCCCACAGTGCAATGCTGCCCGCGTCGGGCCGGGCCTTGGTCGGGCGTCACTTCGAAGCGAATCGGGGGGCATCCATAATGAAGAAGACGTTCGCTCTGGCGCTGGCCGGTGCCGTCGCCGCCGTTGCTCTGGCCGGCGCCGCGCAGGCGCAGACCAAGAAGCCGGTCAACATCTACATCTGGAACGACTACCTGGGCGAGACGACGCTTGCCGACTTCACCAAGGCGACCGGCTACCCGACCAAGGTCGATCTCTACGACAGCCTGGAACTGCTGGAGCAGAAGGTGCTGGTCGGCAAGTCCGGCTACGACGTCATCGTCCCGACCGCCGAGCCGACGCTGTCCAACATGATCAAGGCCAAGGTGCTGGCGCCGCTCGACAAGGCGAAGATCCCGAACCTGAAGAACGTCGATCCGGCGATGCTCAAGCTGGTCGAGAAGTCGGACCCGGGCAACAAGTTCGCCGTGCCCTACCTGGGCGGCACCGTCGGCATCGGCCTGGTGCCGGAGAAGATCAAGGCCGTCGCCCCCGACGTGGCGCTGGACAGCTGGGACCTGATCTTCAAGCCGGAGGTCGCCAAGAAGGTCGCCGCCTGCGGCATCACCCTGATGGATTCGGCCATCGACGTGATCCCGTCGGTGCTCAACTACCTCGGCCTCGACCCGAACTCCGAGAAGAAGGAGGACCTGGACAAGGCCGAAGCCGTGCTGATGGCCGTGCGCCCCTACATCAAGCAGTTCGTCACCGGGCAGAACATCAACCTGCTGGCCGCCGGCGACGCCTGCGTGGTGATGGCCTACAACGGCGACGTCAACCAGGCCGGCGCCCGCGCCAAGGAGACCAAGGCCGACCACACCGTGCAGTACCTGGCGCCGAAGGAAGGCGTGCAGGTCTGGTGGGACACGCTGGCGGTGCCGGCCGACGCGCCGAACAAGGAGGGCGCGTTCGCCTACATCAACTTCGTCCTCGACCCGGCCAACATCGCCGGCGTCACCAACACGGTGAAGTACGCCAACGCCGTGCCGTCCTCGCCGATCGACGCCGAGGTCAAGGGCAACCCGGCCGTCTACCTGCCGGAAACGGCCAAGGTGAAGCTGTTCAGCCTGAAGGCCATCAAGCAGTCCACCGACCGCGCCCGCACGCGGGTCTGGACGAAGGTCAAGACCGGGAAGTAAAAGGCGCCTCAGAGACGCCGCAGCGCCCCGGTCCGTCCTCGCACGAACCGGGGCGTTTTCCTGTGCAGGGGAGGGACCCGCCGATCATGGCCCAGCCGCCGATCCGCAAGCCGACACGACTGGAGCCCTGGCAGGATCCCGCCCAGGCGCCCTACGTCCGCATCGAGCGCGTCACCAAGCGCTTCGGCGACTTCCTGGCGGTCGATGACGTGTCGCTGGACATCCACCGCGGCGAGTTCTTCGCGCTGCTCGGCGGCTCCGGCTCCGGCAAATCGACGCTGCTGCGCATGCTCGCCGGCTTCGAGACGCCGACCGAGGGCCGCATCTTCATCGACGGCGCCGACATGGCCGGCATCCCGCCCTACGAGCGGCCGGTCAACATGATGTTCCAGTCCTACGCCCTGTTCCCGCACATGAGCGTGGAGCAGAACGTCGCCTTCGGCCTGAAGCAGGACCGCCTGCCGCGCAGCGAGATCCGCGACCGCGTGGCCGAGATGCTGGAGCTGGTCCAGCTCTCCCCCTTCGCCAAGCGCCGGCCGCATCAGCTCTCGGGTGGGCAGAAGCAGCGCGTGGCGCTGGCCCGCAGCCTCGCCAAGCGGCCGAAGCTGCTGCTGCTCGACGAGCCGCTGGGGGCGCTCGACAAGCGGCTGCGCGAGCAGACGCAGTTCGAGCTGGTGAATTTGCAGGAGAAGCTGGGCGTCACCTTCATCGTGGTCACCCACGACCAGGAGGAGGCGATGACCATGGCCAGCCGCATCGCGGTGATGAACCACGGTGCGGTTGCCCAGGTCGGCACCCCGACCGAGGTGTACGAGTACCCCAACTCCCGCTTCGTCGCGGAGTTCATCGGCTCGGTCAACCTGTTCGAGGGGCGGGTGGTCGAGGACGAGCCGGACCACGTGCTGATCCGTTCGGCCGACGCCGGCTGCGACCTGTACGTCAGCCACGCCGCCCCGGCACCGGTCGGCTCGACCGTGCACGTGGCGGTGCGGCCGGAGAAGATCACGCTGTCCAAGGAGCCGCCGGCCGACGCTGAGGCGCGCAACACCGCGCGCGGCGTGGTGCGGGAGATCGCCTATCTCGGCGACGTGTCGATCTATCTGGTGGAGCTGGCGAGCGGCAAGACGGTGCGCGTCACCGCCACCAACCTGGCCCGCCGCGCCGACCTGCCGGTGAGCTGGGACGACGAGGTGACGCTGACCTGGCGCCCATTCGCCGGCGTGGTGCTGGCGCGATGAACCTCGTGCGCCGCCTCGTCCGCTCGGGCCGTGCGCTGGTCACCGGCGTGCCGTTCGTCTGGCTGGTGCTGTTCTTCCTCGTCCCGTTCCTGATCGTGCTGCGCATCAGCTTCTCGGAAGCGGTCATGGCGCAGCCGCCCTACACGCCGCTGCTCGACTGGGTGCAGGGCGAGGAGGGGGAAGGGCTGAAGCTGCTGCTCACCCTCAACCTCGGCAGCTACCTGCGGCTGGTCCAGGACGACCTGTACGTCGTGGCGTACCTGTCGTCGCTGCGCATGGCGGCGGTGTCGACGCTGCTCTGCCTGCTGATCGGCTACCCCATGGCGTACGCCATCGCGCGGGCGCGGCCGGCGCGGCGCGGGGCGCTGATGATGCTGGTCATCCTGCCGTTCTGGACCTCGTTCCTGATCCGCGTGTACGCCTGGATCGGCATCCTCAAGGCCAACGGCACGCTGGCCAACCTGCTGGCCTCCGTCGGCCTGGCGGACCCGTCGTTCGAGCTGCTGTACTCCGACGTCGCGGTCTACATCGGCATCACCTACTCGTACCTGCCCTTCATGATCCTGCCGCTGTACGCGTCGCTGGAGAAGCTCGACCCGACCCTGCTGGAGGCCGCCGCCGACCTCGGCGCCCGCCCGTGGGAGGCGTTCCTGCGCGTCACCCTGCCGCTGTCGCTGCCGGGCATCATCGCCGGGTCGCTGCTGGTGTTCATCCCGGCGGTGGGCGAGTTCGTCATCCCCGAGCTGCTGGGCGGGCCGGACACGCTGATGATCGGCCGGGTGCTGTGGAACGAGTTCTTCTCCAACCGCGACTGGCCGGTCGCCTCGGCGGTGGCCATCGCGCTGCTGCTGTTCCTGGTGGTGCCGATCATGGTGTTCCAGTACGTGCAGGGCCGCCAGCAGGAGGCCGGGCGATGAGGCCGCTGTTGTCTCCCCTCACCTGGGCGCTGTGGTTCGGCTACGCCTTCCTGTACGTGCCGATCGCGCTCTTGATCCTGTATTCGTTCAACGAGTCGCGGCTGGTGACCGTGTGGGGCGGCTTCTCGACCAAATGGTACGGCGAGCTGCTGCACAACGAGCAGCTCCTCGATTCCGCATGGCTGTCGGTCCAGATCGCCGCGCTGTCGGCGTCGCTGGCGGTGGTGCTGGGCACGCTGGCGGGGCTGGCGCTGGCGCGCTTCGGCCGCTTCCGCGGGCGCACGCTGTTCGGCGGCCTGATCTCGGCGCCGCTGGTGATGCCGGAGGTGATCATCGGCCTGTCGCTGCTGCTGCTGTTCGTCGCCATGGAGCAGTGGATCGGCTGGCCGGACGGCCGCGGCATGACCACCATCACCATCGCCCACACCACCTTCACCACCGCCTACGTCGCGGTGATCGTGCAGTCGCGCCTCGCCGGCATGGACGGCAGCCTGGAGGAGGCGGCAATGGACCTCGGCGCGCGGCCGGCCAAGGTGTTCTTCGTCATCACTCTGCCGCTGATCGCCCCGGCCATCGTGGCGGGCTGGCTGCTGGCCTTCACGCTGTCGCTGGACGACGTGGTGGTGGCGAGCTTCGTGTCGGGGCCGGGCTCCACCACGCTGCCGATGACCATCCTGTCCAGCGTGCGCTTCGGCGTCAGCCCGCAGATCAACGCGCTGGCGACCATCATCGTGCTGGTGGTGGCGACCGGGATCTTCGTCGCCAGCCTGCTGCTGTCGCGCCGCGAGCGGCAGCGGCGGCGCGACGAGCAGATGGCGCTTCAGGGCGGTTGAGGCTTTTCCAAAAGGCTGGTCCCCAAAGACCGGCCATTGCCAAAACCGTGCGCCGATGGTTACGTCATGACGGGCCCGGTGCCCGAAAATGTCACAGGAGGGATCGCATGACCACCCCGGCGGCGGAAGGTCTGCACATGCCCGGCGAGTGGGAGCCCCACGCGCGCTGCTGGATGGCGTGGCCATGCCGGCCCGAGACGTGGCCGGCGCCCGCGGAGGACGAGGACGGCGACCGTCTGGAGGCCGCCCGTGCCGTCTACGCCGAGGTCGCCCGCGCCATCACCCGGTTCGAGCCGGTGACCATGGTCTGCGACCCCGACGACGTGGCGGAGGCGTCGCTGGCCTGCGGCCCCGGCATCCAGATCCTGTCGATCCCGATCTCCGACAGCTGGATCCGCGACACCGGGCCGAGCTTCGTGACCGGGCGCAACGGCCGGGTTGCCGGCGTGCACTGGCGCTTCAACGCCTGGGGCGGCAACTACCCGGAGTGCGCCAAGGACCAGGAGGTCGGCCGCCTCGTGCTGGAGCACCTGGGGCTGGGGCGTTTCGAAGCGCCCCTGGTGATGGAGGGCGGCTCGTTCCACGTGGACGGGCAGGGCACGCTGCTGACGACCGAGCAGTGCCTGCTCAACCCCAACCGCAACCCGACCCTGTCCAAGGCGGAGATCGAGCGGCACCTGAGGGACTTCCTGGGCGTCTCCAGCATCATCTGGCTGGGCGAGGGCTACCAGGACGACGAGACCGACGGGCACATCGACGAGATCGCCTGCTTCGTCCGGCCCGGCGTGGTGCTGGCGCTGACCACCGACGACCCGACCGACGCCAACTTCAAGGCGTTCCAGGACAACCTGGACCGCCTGAAGAAGGCGCGCGACGCCCAGGGGCGCGAGCTGGAGGTGATCCCGGTCCGGCAGCCGGCGCGGCGCGACCAGGGTGGCGTGCGCCTGACCCTGAGCTACACCAACCTCTACATCGCCAACGGCGGCGTGGTGATGCCGGCCTTCGAGGATCCGGCCGACGACGAGGCCTACCGCGCGGTGCGCCGCGCCTTCCCCGACCGCGAGGTGATCCAGATGGCGGCGCTGGACATCGTGCGCGGCGGCGGCGGCATCCACTGCATCACGCAACAGCAGCCGCTGGGTCCGCAATCGGCGGGGTAGGGGCGTTTCCGCGCCGATATCCCTTGTGACAACGCGGATTCGTGGTAGAATTGGCTTGCGTGAAAAGCGCGCTTGTGCAGCCCCGATTGCTGCGCAGATGTTGCAGTGTGGTTTTTGCGGGCCAAAGTGCCGGCAGTCGCCGCGGCTTCATCGAAAGCACCGTCATGGACCTGACCCCGGCCGTCGCGCCCTTCGTGGCGAAGCCCCAGCAGCCGATCACACCGGCGGCCCAGGCGGCGCTGTCCCCGGCGATGGCCGCCGCGCAGCAGACGGTCCATGTCGTTCGCACCCAGACCATCCAGGCCCCGCAGGCCACCGGCAAGACCGAAGGCTCGCGCGACACCCGCACCGGCACCGAGACCGGGCAGTCGGTCGATCCCGGCGCCGGCGCCGTCACCGCGCGGGCGAACGGCGCCCACCACCAGCCGCGCGGCTCATTGCTCGACGTGCACGTCTGAGCTGGATTGGTTGCCGATGCGGGCATCCTTCCGGCATCTGCTCAACCGCCCGACCCTTCTGACCGCCATGACCGTCGCCGCCGCCCTCGATGCGGTGCTGCTGCCGTTCCTGCGTCCGGTCACCGCGTTCCTGCTGGGCTGGTGCGTCGGCATCAGCGTCTACATGGCGATGACGCTGCGACTGATGGCGAAGGCCACCGTCGATACCATCCGCCACCGTGCCCGGCTGCTGGAGCAGGGGCGCGGCAGCATCCTGGCCGCCATCGTGACCGTGGTCATCGCCGCGGTGGCGGCCATCGTGCTCGAGATCGCGCAAAGCCGCGGCACGCCGCACGCCGCGTTCAGCGCCACGCTGGGCGGCGTGACGATCCTGCTGTCCTGGGCCTTCCTGCACGTGGTGTTTGCCCAGCATTACGCGCACGACCACTGGCTCGGCGAGCCGCAGCTGGAGTTTCCCGGCACGCAGACGCCGGATTATCTGGAGTTCCTGTACTTCTCCTTCACCGTCGGCATGACGGCGCAGGTGTCCGACGTCACCACCCGCGGCGCGGCGGTGCGGCGGCTGGTGCTGCTGCACGGGATCCTGTCGTTCCTGTTCAACACCGCCATCCTCGCGCTGGGAATCAACATCGCGGCGGGGCTGTTCGGTTAGATCGGAGTCCGGTTCATTTTAAAGCCCCCCTGGAGGGGGAGGGGTTGGGGACAGGGGCTTCACGACGAAACGGAACGTGCTCTAGGCGGTGCGCCGTTGCAGGACCATGTCCACGTGCGGGATTCCCGCGTCGTCGTACGGCGCGCTCACCGTCTCGAACCCGAAGGCGCCGTAGAAGCGCTGCAGATGCTCCTGCGCGCTGATCGCCACGGCCGCGTCGGGGTGCCGTCGGGCGAGGAACGCCAGCCCCTCCGCCACCAAGTCACGCCCCAGTCCCGTTCCGCGGGCGTTCTCGCCGACCACGACGCGGCCCAGCGACGCCGCCTCGCCGACGATCCCCGGCGCGAAGACGCGCAGGTAGCCGTGCAGCGCACCATCGTCGCCGCACGCCAGCAGATGGTCGGCCTCCCGGTCGCGGCCGTCGATGTCGGCGAAGAGCGACGCCTGCTCGATCACGAACACGCGCTGGCGAAGCTCCAGCACGGCGTACAGCTCGGGCGTGGTGAACTCGCCGAAGCGCAGCCAGCGGAGGGTGAGGGGCGGCATCGCGGTCTCCTGCGCGCATAAAAAATCCCCCTCCCCGGAACCGGGAAGGGGGATCGGGTCGAAAGGGACGGGCTTACTTGAACTCGTCCATGCTTTCGATGACGTTGGGGACGATGCCGTACTCGCGGGCTTCGTCGGCCAGCATCCAGTAGTTGCGGTCGGTGTCCTTGGCGACCTTCTCCAGCGACTGGCCGGTTTCACGCGCGATGATCTTGTTCAGACGCTCGCGCATGCGGATGATTTCCTTCGCCTCGATGGCGATGTCCGTCGCCCGGCCGCCGGTGCCGCCCAGCGGCTGGTGGATCAGGAAGCGGGTGTTGGGCAGGCAGAAGCGGTTTTCCTTCTTCGCCGCCAGGAAGATGTGGCAGCCCGCGCTGGCGACCCAGCCGGTGCCGAGCATCTTCACCTCGGGCTTCACGAAGCGGATCATGTCGTGGATGGTGTCGCCCGCCTCGACGTGGCCGCCGGGCGAGTTGACGATCACGCGGATCGGGTCGTCGCTCTCCTGCGCCAGCGCCAGCAGCTGCGCGGTCACGCCCATGGCCAACTTCATGTCGATCTGGCCGAAGATCAGGACGGTGCGGGCCTTGAACAGGTTCTGCTGGACCGCGGCGAAGGGAGGCGGCGTGGCTTCCTTGTCCTTCTTCTCGTCCGGCTCTTCACCCGGCTCGTCATCGAACCAGTAGGTCCCGGCGTGCGCCATTGTGTGTCTCCCTGGTGTCGGTCTCGCTCGTGCGGCGTACGCACGTCCACTCCCCACATAGCCCGTCTTGGCCGCGGGTTCAACGCCCCCCGTTGCGCCCCCGTGTTGACAGCGCCCACGCGCCCGGCCGCTAATGGGCAAAGACAAAGCGAGGGGGTTGGGGGATGGACGGTGCTGGGGTCTCGGTGATCGTCCCGGCGTACCGGGCGGAGGCGACGATCGGCCGCGCGGTGCGCAGCCTGCTCGCCCAGACCCACGCGGACTGGGAGGCGGTGATCGTCGCCGACGACGGCGTCGACTACCGCGCGCTGCTGGCCGCCGAGGGGCTGGCCGACCCGCGCCTGCGCTTCGCCGCCACCGGCCGGGTGGGCAGCGGCGCGCCGGCCACCCGCAACGTCGGCCTGCGCGCGGCGCGCAAGCCGCTGGTGGCGCCGCTCGACTCCGACGATCTGTGGTCGCCACGGCGGCTGGCGGTTCTGGCGCCGCTGGCGCTGGCGCGCGGGGCGGCGGCCGACAACGTGGTGGTGGTGCGCGAGCGCGACGGGGCGGAGCTGTCCACCCTGTTCCCGCGGTCCGACAGCGTCGGCGAGCTGACCGCCGACCGGTTCCTCGCCACCTCGGTGCCGATGTTCCTCGTGCTGCGGCGCGACCTCTGCCCGGATTGGCCGGAGGACGTGACGTTCTGCGACGACGTGGTGTTCAACGTGCTGGCGCTGGACCGTGTCGGGCCGATCCCGCTGGCCTACGCGCCGATGTGCGAGTACCGGCAGCGCGAGGGCTCGATCACCTTCGCCGCCGACGCCGCCGCGCGGGCCGAGGCGTGCTACCGCCACGTGCTGGAGCGGCTGGCCGGCGACGGCTTCGGCATCCGCGACGAGTCGCTGCGCCGCCGCTTCGCCGCCGCGGTGGAGGCCAAGCGCGCGCTGAACGCCGCCTACGAGGCGGCGCACGCCGCGGGACGCGTCGCCAACTTCCAGGAGTTCATCGCCCTGCAGGGCGGTTAGGAGCAAAACGCCGCTCCGCGCTGTTCACCCGATAGGCTTCACCCCAACCGGATTCGTCATGAGCAAGCCTTTGACCGTCACCATCCCGCACCAGCTCGGCAAGCAGGGGGCGATGACGCGCATCCGCGACGGCATCGGACAGGCGCGCACGCAGCTCGGCGGCATGGGCGCCGCGGTGGAGGAGACCTGGACCGAGGATCGCCTCGCCTTCCGCGTCGCCGTGCTGGGCCAGACGCTGACCGGGCGCATCGACGTGCACGAGGAGTCGGCCTATGTGGAGGTCGACCTGCCCTGGGCGCTCGCCCTGCTGGGCGGCAAGATCCGCGACCGGCTGCACCGCCAGGGCACGCTGCTGCTCACCAAGAAGTAGCCGGCGGCTCACTCCTCGATCGTCATGATCCGCTTCATGCGCGTCACCTCCAGCACGCGGCGGACTTGGCCGGACGCGGCGCGCAGCACCAGCGTGCGGTTGGCGCGCCGCATCTCCTCGTGCGCGATCAGCAGCATGCCCAGCCCGGCGGAGTCGATGTGCTGCAGCGCGCTGACGTCCAGCACATGGCGCGGCGTGCGGTGGCGCAACAGGCCGTCCAGCGCGGCGCGCATGGACGGGTAGGTCTCGAAGGTCAGGTGCCCCCGCAGGTAGGAAACCCCATCGCCTTCGCGCAGATCGCAGGATGGGGTGCCGTCGGTGGTCATGCGCGTCTTCCTTGCCGATCATTGGGTGGTCCGCGCCCCGCAGCGCAACAACCGTGCCAGGACACGGGCCTGGACGGCCCGAGGCGCACACCGGCGCAGGCGCAGCGCATTTTCTGAAAATTGGAAGAATCGTCCGGTGCCGACCCGGAATCGAGAATGCCCGGGTATGCAAAGGAAGGGTTCGTTAACCAAGTCCGCGCTACCCTCCGTGGGCGATGATGGACACATCCCGCCTGCTGGCATCCGAGAAGTACTGGCTGAAGCGCGCCCGCGTGCGCCTCGCCATGGTTGCCGACGCGGCGCCCGAGCTGGGCGCGCGGGTGGCGGCGGACGGGTCGGTTCTGGCCGACATCCGCGTCGAGGACGGATTGATCCGCGCCCTGCTGCCGGCCGGCAGCGCGCCGTGCTGCTGCCGCGGAGTCGACCTGGAGGGGGCGTGCGTGCTGCCGCTGGAGGCCGGCGGATCGCTGCGCGCCGGCGGACCGGCCGACCTGCTGATCGACCGCGGCGCGGAGCGCCGGCTGGTGCTGCGCGGCGGGGCGATCTCCACGGAAGGCTGCGATCTGGAGGTGGCGTGCTGCTGCACGCCGGGCGGAGCGCTGGAATAGGATGTGGCCTTAGGTCATCTGGCCTAGACCCCTGCCAAGCGTCTCGACATCGGAACTGAACTGAACGATATAGTTCAGTCCAGATGGCAGATCCCCCTTAAGGCGGCTGCCCAAGAAATCACGCCTCCCTCCCGGGTTCAGAGAGTTCCATGCGCCCTTCACGCCTCATCGCGCTTCTCATCCTCATTGCCGTGGCCGGCGGGGGCTGGTGGTTCTTCGTCAAGAACGGCGGCACCCTGGGAGATCTCACCGCGAAGCTGCCGCCGTCCATGGGTGGCGCGTCGCCGGGCGCGCCTCCGGGCGGCAAGCCGGGCGCCCCGCCGGCCGGCGGTCCTCCGGGCGGCGCCCCGCCGCCGATGCCGGTGGAGGCGGTGCCGGTGCGCGTCGGTGCGATGGCGCGGACGATCACCGCGGTCGGCTCGCTGCTGTCCAACGAATCGGTGGTGATCCGCCCCGAGGTCGCCGGCCGCATCGCCGAGATCGCCTTCAAGGAAGGCCAACGGGTCGCCCGCGGGGCGGTGCTGATCCGCCTCGACGACACGGTGGCGAGGGCGACCCTGGCGCAGGCGCAGGCGAGCATCAACTTCGACAAGGCCGAGCTGGCCCGCGCCGAGGAGCTGCTGCGCCAGAGCGCCGGCACCGCGCGCAACCGCGAGCAGGCCGCCGCCAAGCTGCAGGCCGACCAGGCCGCGGTGCAGCTGGCCCAGGCGCAGCTGGAGAAGCTGACCATCACGGCGCCGTTCGACGGCGTGCTCGGCCTGCGCAAGGTGTCGGTCGGCGACTACGTCTCGGCCGGCAAGGACATCGTCAACCTCGAGGCCATCGACACCCTGAAGCTCGATTTCCGGGTGCCGGAGGCCTACCTGCCGGCGGTGCGCGTCGGGCAGACGCTGGCGGTGTCGGTGGACGCCTTCGGCGGCCGCAAGTTCGAGGGCGAGGTCTACGCCATCGACCCGCTGATCGACGTGAACGGCCGCGCGCTGGCGGTGCGCGCCCGCGTGCCGAACACCGACGGCGCGCTGCGCCCCGGGCTGTTCGCCCGCGTCACGCTGACGCTGACCATCGACCAGAACGCCGTGCTGGTGCCCGAGCAATCGGTCGTCGCCTTCGGCACCGACCAGTTCGTCTTCAAGGTGGTGGACGGCAAGGTGGCGCAGACCAAGGTCAAGCTGGGCGACCGCCGCAACGCCGAGGTGGAGATCATCGAGGGCCTGAAGCCGCAGGACGTCGTCGTCACCGCGGGCCAGCTGAAGATCCGCGACGGCGCGCCGGTGATGGTCATCGATCCCACCAAGGCGCCCCCGGGGGCGCCGCCGGGTCCGCAGGCCAACAACAAGCCGGCCGGAGGCTGACGCATGGTCCTCTCCGACATCTCGATCCGCCGGCCGGTGCTGGCGACGGTGATGAGTCTGGCGGTGATGCTGATCGGCATCGTCTCGTACCAGCGTCTGGCGGTGCGCGAGTACCCGAAGATCGACGAGCCGGTCGTCACGGTGGAGACCACCTACAAGGGCGCCTCGGCCGAGATCATCGAATCGCAGGTCACCCAGCCGCTAGAGGACTCCCTCGCCGGCATCGAGGGCATCGACGTGATGTCCTCGATCAGCCGTCAGGAGAAGAGCCAGATCACCGTGCGCTTCCGCCTGGACCGCAACGTCGACGTGGCGGCCAGCGACGTGCGCGACCGCGTCGGGCGCGTGCGCGCCATGCTGCCGAACGAGATCGACGAGCCGGTTATCGCCAAGGTCGAGGCCGACGCGCAGCCGATCATCTATCTGGCGTTCTCATCCGACCGCCACTCGCCGCTGGACGTGACGGACTTCGCCGACCGGTATGTCAAGGACCGCCTGCAGAACCTGCCCGGCGTGGCGCAGGTGCGCATCTTCGGCGAGCGGCGCTTCTCCATGCGCGTCTGGCTCGACCCGCAGCGCATGGCCGCCTACAAGATCACACCGCAGGACGTCGAGAACGCCCTGCGCAAGCAGAACGTCGAGATCCCGGCCGGCCGGGTCGAGAGCGCGGCGCGCGAGTTCACCGTGGTGTCGGAGACCGACCTGCGCACGCCCGCGCAGTTCGACAACCTGATCCTGCGCGACGTCGACGGCTACCTCGTGCGCCTGAAGGACGTCGGCCGCGCCGAGCTGGGGGCGCTCGACGAGCGCGTCTCGGCCCGCTTCAACGGCCGGCAGGCGGTCGCCATCGGCGTGGTCAAGCAGTCCACCGCCAACCCGCTGGACGTGTCGAAGGCGGTGCAGGCCGCCTTCCCGGCGATCCGCGCGGCGCTGCCCGAGGGCATGGCGGTGGACGTCGCCTACGACAGCTCGGTCTTCATCGCCAAGTCGATCGACGCGGTGTTCCAGACGATCTTTGAGGCGATCGTGCTGGTCATCCTGGTGATCTTCTTCTTCCTGCGCTCGTTCCGCGCCACGCTGGTGCCGCTGGTCACCATCCCGGTGTCGCTGGTCGGCGGCTTCGCGCTGATGCTGCTGTTCGGCTTCTCGATCAACACGCTGACGCTGCTGTCCATGGTGCTGGCCATCGGCCTCGTGGTGGACGACGCCATCGTCATGCTGGAGAACATCTTCCGCCACGTCGAGGAGGGCATGCCGCCCTTCCAGGCGGCGCTGAAGGGCTCCAAGGAGATCGGCTTCGCGGTGGTGGCGATGACCATCACGCTGGCCGCGGTGTACGCCCCCATCGGCTTCATGACCGGCCGGACGGGGCGCCTGTTCACCGAGTTCGCGCTGACGCTGGCGGGCGCGGTGATCGTGTCGGGCTTCGTGGCGCTGACGCTGTCGCCGATGATGTGCTCCAAGCTGCTGAAGCACCAGACCAAGCACAACATCTTCTACAACCTGATCGAAGCCTTCCTGAACGGCCTGACCAACGGCTACCGCGCGGTGCTGCGGCTGTCGCTGAAGGCACGGCCGCTGGTGCTGATCGTCGGCGCGCTGGTCGCCGGCGCCAGCTGGTGGCTGTTCAACAACATCAAGTCGGAGCTGGCGCCGGTCGAGGACCGCGGCACCATCGTCGGCATCGCCATCGCGCCGGAGGGCTCGACCCTCGACTACACCCAGAAGTACGCCACCATGATGGAGGGGCTGTTCCGGCAGATCCCCGTGCTGGAGAAGTTCTTCGTGGTGGTCGGCTTCCCGGTGGTGAACCAGGGCATCGCCTTCGTCCGTCTGGTCGATTGGGACCAGCGCGACGTGAAGCAGCAGGCGATCACCGCCCAGCTGTTCCCCAAGATGTTCGGCATCCCCGGCATCCTGGCCTTCGTGACCAACCCGCCCTCATTGGGCCAGAGCCCGATCGACAAGCCGGTCAACTTCGTCATCCAGACGACGCTGCCCTACGACGAGCTGCAGAAGCTGGTCGACGCGATGATGGCCGAGGCGCGCAAGCACCCGGGCATCACCAACCTCGACACCGACCTGAAGCTGAACAAGCCGGAGCTGCGCATCTCCATCGACCGCGACAAGGCCGCCGACCTCGGCATCGACGTCGAGACGGTGGGCCGCACGCTGGAGACCTTCCTGGGCGGCCGGCAGGTCACCCGCTTCAAGAAGGAAGGCAAGCAGTACGACGTCATCGTCCAGGTCGATAAGGTGGACCGCCGCAACCCGGACGACATCGCGTCGATCTACGTGCGCGGCACGCCGCCGGTCTCCGCCGCCAGCGGGGTGGCCACCACCCTGGGGCCGATGGTCTCGCTGTCCAACCTGGTGAAGATCGACGAGCGGGTGTCGCCGAAGGAGCTGAACCACTTCAACAAGCTGCGCTCCGCCTCGATCACCGCGACCCTGGCGCCGGGCACCTCGCTGGGCGAGGCGCTGAAGCACATGCAGGACGCCGCGGCGCGCGTGCTGCCGGTGACGGCGCAGACCGACTACGCCGGCCAGAGCCGCGAGTTCCGCGAGTCGGCGACCGGCCTGTACTTCGTCTTCGTGCTGGCGCTGGCCTTCATCTACCTGGTGCTGGCGGCGCAGTTCGAGAGCTTCATCGACCCGTTCGTCATCATGCTGACGGTGCCGCTCTCCATGACCGGCGCGTTGGCGGCGCTGCTGTGGAGCGGGGCGACCATGAACGTGTACAGCCAGATCGGCCTCGTTACGCTGGTCGGCCTGATCACCAAGCACGGCATCCTGATCGTCGAGTTCGCCAACCAGCTCCAGCGCACGGGCGTGGAGATCCGCAAGGCGGTGGAGGAGGCGGCGGTCCTGCGCCTGCGCCCGATCCTGATGACGACCGGCGCCATGGTGCTGGGCGCGGTGCCGCTGGCCAACGCGCACGGGGCGGGCGGCGAGAGCCGTCAGGCGATCGGCGCGGTGATCGTCGGCGGCATGCTGCTCGGCACGTTCCTGACGCTGTTCGTGGTGCCGACGGTGTACAGCTACATCGCCAAGAAGAAGCCCTTCCCCTCGGAGGCCGACGAGGCCGCGGCCTACGGCGCGCACCCGGCGGAGTAAAAGCCCCTCTCCCCTTGAGGGAGAGGGGCTATCAGCCGTCTCGGGAAAAGCTGGGATCCTCCGCAGCCGCCAGGATCGTAGCGACCACATCGTCCAGCCGTGTGAGCACCTCCGGATTCCAGAACCGCAACACCCGGAATCCGGCAGCTTCGAGATAAGCGGTCCGTGCAGCGTCAATCTGCGGTCCATGTTGCCCGCCATCGACTTCGACAACCAAGCCGCGCTCGAAGCAGATGAAATCGACGATGTAGCGGCCGATGGGCTGCTGGCGCTTGAACTTCAGGCCGTTCAGGCGTTGGTTGCGGAGAGCACTCCAGAGCAGGCGCTCGGCGTCGGTCGAACTTCGGCGGAGGCTCTTGGCGCGCGTGGTGGACATCTCGCGTCGGCGCCCTCTCCCCAACCCCTCTCCCTCCAGGGGAGAGGGGCTTCCGCTCACTCCGCCTGCTCCGTCTCTTCGCTCAAGAGATAGGGCTGGTACTGCTTGTCGGTGGTCTGGATGTGCTCGATCAGCCATTCCTTCAGCAGAAGGATCAGGTCGATGCGCAGCATCATCGTGTGGTCGCCGTCCAGCTCGCCGCCCAGCTTCTCGACCTCGTCCACGAAGTAGCGGTGCGCCGCCTTGTGCGCCTCCAGGTCGGGGAAGCCGTGGCGCTCCATGAACGCCTCCTCGCGACGGAAGTGCACGTTCGTGTAGTCGCGCAGGCCCTCGATCAGCGGGATCAGGTCGTCCTTGCTCTTGGTGGCGACGCCGGTCTTCAGCAGGCCGTTGAACATCTCCAAGAGCCGCTTGTGGTCGGTGTCGAGGATCCCGACGCCGACGCTCATCGATTCGTCCCAGACGACGTGGTCCATCCGCCTTCCTCCTCGCCCCAGCCCGGCGAAAACATTAGTTGGTGCCTCCAACGCCCATCAAGGCCTAATCCGAGCGGCAAAAGCCCGCAGGCTCCCTTTGCGGGAGCGCCGCGGCGTCCTATAAAGCGGGGGAGGGCAAGACGGGGGTGGGGCGATGGCGCTGCTGGACGACATCAACGCGAAGAAGCGCGCGCTCGACGCCGCCCGGCCGCTGCCGGTCGAGGTGGTGAGCGAGTTGGCCGACCGCTTCGAGCGCGAGCTGACCATCGCCTGTGTCACCGTCGAGGGCGCCGACCTGACGCCGGAGGAGGTGCTGCATGTTCTCGGCCGTGGCGCCGTGCTGCGCAACCGGCCGCCGGAGCCGCAGCGCCTCGTGCTCAACCACGCGCAGGCTCTGCACCTGATGGCGCGGCTGGCCTACGAGGGCGGTGGGGTGATCACCGAGCGCACGGTGGCGGCCTTCCACGGCGTGCTGTTCCAGGGACTCGACGCCGGCGCCGGCCAGTACCGCGACGCGCCGCTGCCCGAGGAGGGGGAGACCGCCGACCCGGCGAAGATCCGCGTGTCCATGTCGGCGCTGAGCGGCTGGCTGCGCCGCACCGATCCCGGCGTCGAGACGGCGCTGGAGGCGCACCACCGCCTGATGATCGTGCGGCCCTTTGCGCAGGGCAACGCGGCGGTGGCGCTGCTGATCCTCAACCTGATCCTGAACCGCGCCGGCTACCCGCCGGTGGCGGTGCACCCGGACGACCTCCAGGCCTACGCCGACAGCGTCGACCGGGCGCGCACGGTGGGCGACAAGGTGCCCTACCGTGACGTCATGCTGAAGCTGCTGGGCCGCGCGCTGGACGACTGCCTGGAGGCGATGGCGCGGGCGGCGGGGGCGGAGAGCGCGTCGTAGACCCAAGGGGCGCGGCGTCGGGGGGCAAGACTTCACACGGATTGCACGGATTTTGGCACGGATTGCACGGATCTCTTCATTCGTGCCTCGGCAACGGCTTGCGGGGAAGCGCAGTACGCTGCAAGAGAAAAGAAAATCCGTGTAATCCGTGCCTCAATCCGCGAAATCCGTGTGATTTTTGCCTTGGTTGCGGATCCTCGCAAAGGTTAGGAATCGTAGCTCATCAGCACCTCGCACGGCACGTCGATGCGCTCGCGGCCGTCGAGGAAGGTCAGCTCGACCAGGAACGCCGCGGCCTGCACGTCGGCGCCGACCTGACGCAGCAGCTTGACCGCCGCGGCCATGGTGCCGCCGGTGGCCAGCAGGTCGTCCAGCACCACCACGCGCTGGCCGGGCTTCACCGCGTCCGACTGGATCTCGATGGTGTCGGTGCCGTACTCCAGATCGTATGAGTGCGTGACCTTGTCGCCCGGCAGCTTGCCGCGCTTGCGCACCATGACGAAGCCGACGCCCAGCGCCAGCGCCAGCGGCGCCGCCACCAGGAAGCCGCGCGACTCGATGCCGACCAGGACGTCCGGCTTGTAGGGACGGACCGCGTCGGCCAGCCGCTTCACCGTCTCCTGCCACGCCGCGGCGTCGGCCAGCAGCGGCGCGATGTCGTAGAACAGGATGCCGGGCTTCGGGAAGTCGGGAATGCCGCGGATGTGGTCCTTGAGGTCCATGGAGGTCGTGTCCTGAAAAATGCGCGGCCGCATACTAGCCATGCTGCGGCTTTGGCGCAAATCGCCGCGCGAAGCGTTGCATAGGTCGTGTCACGCCGGCGCGGTTGACCGGCCGGGCGGCTTGCGGCCAAGCTCGCGGTGTCCAGAAGGGGTGATGGGAATGACGGCCGGACAGGCCTGGATGAAGACGGCGCCGGGCGGTGACGGCGCGCTGCTGCTGACCGTCGGCGGGCGGTGGGACCTGCACGGCGCGCAGGCGCTGATGGGCGATCTCGACGCGCTGCGGCCGTCGGCGCCGGAGGCGGCCGTGTGCCTCGACCTCGCCGCCGTCGACGGGTTGGACACGGTGGGCGCCCTGCTGCTGGCGCGGCTGGCCGAGCGGCTGCGCGGTGAGGGGCACGCGGTGGAGGTCACCGGCGTGCGGCCCGAGCACCGCGCGCTGGTCGACGCGGTGCACGAGGCCGACCGCGCGCCGCCGGTCCAGCTGCCCGACGAGCACCCCATCATAGAAATGCTGGAGCGCACCGGCCGCACCACCGTGCGCGGGCTGAAGCGCGGGCTGGAGCTGGTCAACTTCCTGGGCGTCGTCACCGTGACGCTGGCGCGCATCGCGGTGAACCCGCGGCGGCTGCGCTACCGCTCGGTGCTGTTCCACATCGAGCAGACGGGCCTGAACGCGCTGCCGATCCTCGGCCTGCTGACCTTCCTGATCGGCGTGGTGATGGCCTACCAGGGGGCGGACCAGCTGCGCCGCTTCGGGGCGGAGCTGCTGGTGGTCAACCTGCTGGGCATCTCCATCCTGCGCGAGCTGGGCACGCTGCTGACCGCGATCATCGTCGCCGGCCGCTCCGGCTCCGCCTTCACGGCGCAGATCGGCACCATGAAGGTGAATCAGGAGGTGGACGCCATCTCCACGCTGGGGCTCGACCCCATCGAGCTGCTGGTGGTGCCGCGGGTGCTGGCGCTGATGGTGGCGCTGCCGCTGCTGGCCTTCTTCGCCGACGTCATGGCGCTGCTGGGCGGCGCCACCATGAGCTACATGACGCTGGGCATCAGCTTCGCGCAGTTCATCAAGCAGTTGCAGGGCGCGGTGGGGCTCAACACCTTCCTGGTCGGCGTCGCCAAGGCGCCGGTGTTCGCTCTGGTGATCGCCATGGTCGGCTGCTACGAGGGCCTGCGCGTCACCGGCAGCGCGGAGAGCGTCGGGCGCCTGACCACGCGCTCGGTGGTGGAGGGCATTTTCCTGGTCATCATCATGGACGCGCTGTTCTCCATCTTCTTCTCCTTCATGGGGGTCTGAGGGATGGCGCATGACCCCGTCATCCGCGTGCGCGGCCTGGTCACCCGTTTCGGGACGCAGACCATCCACGACGGCCTCGACCTTGACGTCGAGCGCGGCGAGGTGCTGGGCGTGGTCGGCGGGTCCGGCACCGGCAAGTCGGTGCTGATGAAGGAGATCCTCGGCCTGATCCGTCCGGCCGAGGGAACCATCGAGATGCTGGGCCGCGACACCGGATCCCTCGACGACCGCGAGCGCACCGCGCTGCAGGCGCGCACCGGCGTGCTGTTCCAGGACGGGGCGCTGTTCAGCTCGCTGACCGTGGCGGAGAACGTCATGGTGCCGCTGAAGGAGCACACCGCCCTGCCGCGCCACCTGATCAAGGAGGTCGCGCGCGTCAAGATCGCCATGTCCGGCCTGCCGCCCAACGCCGGGCCGAAATACCCCTCCGAGCTGTCGGGCGGCATGAAGAAGCGCGCCGGTCTGGCGCGCGCGCTGGCCCTCGACCCGGAGATCCTATTCCTCGACGAGCCGACCGCCGGCCTCGACCCGATCGGCGCGGCGGCGTTCGACGAGCTGATCCAAAACCTGCAACGGAGCCTGGGATTGACCGTCTTCATGGTGACGCACGACCTCGACAGCCTGACCTCGATCTGCGACCGCATCGCCGTGCTGATCGACAAGCGGATCAAGGTCGCCACGCTGGAGGAGCACCTGAAGGACGACCACCCCTGGATCCGCGAGTATTTCCACGGGCCGCGCGGCCGCGCGGCCCGCCGGGTGGAGGCCT
>NZ_JBOZRT010000098.1:0-40181 GCF_050789165.1 Azospirillum sp. | reverse complement strand
GTCGGCGGCCTGACGGCGACGCAGGTGAAGTCGCTGACCACGACGCAGCTGAACGCGCTGTCCACCGCCGACATCAACGAGTTCTCGGCGACGCAGGTCGGCCAGCTGACGACCAGTCAGGTCAGCGCGCTGAGCACCACCAACCTGTCGGCCCTGACCAGCAGTCAGGTGGCCGGGCTGACGGGTACGCAGGTTGGCAGCCTGACGACGGCGCAGCTGAACGCGCTGTCCACGGCGGACATCAACGAGTTCTCGCGGACCCAGATCGGCGGCCTGACGACCGCCCAGCTGAGCACGCTGAGCACGACCAATCTGTCGGCTTTGACCAGCAGCCAATGGGTTGGGCTGTCCACCTCGCAGATCCAGGGGCTGACGACCTCGCAGTTGAACGCGCTGACCACCGTGGACGTCAACGAGTTCACGGCCACGCAGATCTCGGCGTTGACGACCAACCAGATCTCGGGTCTGAGCACGTCGCAGCTGTCGGCCCTGGGCTCGGTGCAGGCCTATGCCTTCACCTCGGCCCAGGTTCAGGCGATGACCACCACGCAGGTGAACGCTTGGGTCACCCAGGTCTAAGCGCGTAGACTGTCCGAACGGGAAGAACCCGGTGCCATCCCCGGCACCGGGTTCTCTCGTGTGATCCCACCATTCCAGCGAGGCGCCGTTGCCGATTGACCTTTTTCTGCAAGCTGTGGGGAGGCTCGCTGAAAAGCAATTGGACGCCATGGCGGTGATCGGGGTGGCGGACAGCCTCATGCAGGGCGGACGCTCCGATCTGGCCGTGCAGATCTACCGGCTGTGGACGCAGACCAACGCGTCGGACCCGCTGGGTTGCGCCATCCACTACAACCTGGGTGTCCTGCTGCTGCAGTCCGCCGACCCGGCCGGGGCGTCGGAGGCTCTGGAGCGGTCGCTCCAGGTCAATCCCGATTTCCACCCGGCCCGCCTCAGCCTCGGGGTGGCGACCGCGGGGACCGGGGACGTCGAACGGGCGTGCCAGCACTGGATGGACGTGGCCGGCCGTCTGGACGCGGTCAACCCGACCAACCTGCGCTACAAGAAGATGGCGTGGCGCTACCTGGCCTCGTACCTTGAGGGGCTGCACCGCTATCCCGAAGCCGAAGCCGTCCTGCGGCAGAGCATCGACCTGGACCCCACGCAGACGGAGATCGTGCAGCACTGGCTCTCCATGCGTCAGGAGCAATGCATCTGGCCGGTCGCGGTGCCGCTGGAGGGCGTGAGCCGGGAGGCGCTGCTGCGCACCATGCTGCCGCTGTCGCTGGCGGCCTTCACCGACGATCCGATCCTGCATCTGGCGTCGGCCTGGAGCCACACGCAGACGGTGGCGCCGCCGACGGCGCGGCTGGCGGAGGAGCGGGGCAGGGCGGACGCGGCGCCGGAGCGCCTGAAGGTCGGCTATCTCTCGTCCGACCTGCGCGACCATGCGGTGGGGTCGCTGTTGCCGGAGGTCTTCGAACGGCACGACCGCGCCCGTGTCGAGGTGTTCGCCTACTACACCGGTCAGCCGAGCGGTTCATTGTTTTCGCTGCGGTTGAAGACGGCGATCGAACATTGGGTCGATCTCGCCGGGATGAGCGACGAGGCGGTCGCGCAGCGCATCGCGGCGGACGGCATCGACATCCTGATCGATCTGAACGGGCACACCCGCGATGCCCGCACGCCCGTGCTCGCCATGCGGCCGGCGCCGGTCATCGTCAACTGGCTGGGCTATCCCGGCACCATGGGCAGCCCGTACCACCACTACATCATCGCGGACGACTGGATCGTGCCGGCGGGCTCGGAGATCTACTATTCCGAGACGGTGCTTCGCCTGCCGTGCTACCAGCCGAACGACCGGAAGCGGGCCATCGCGCCGCCTGTCAGGACGCGGGGCGACTTCGGCCTTCCCGACGACGCCATGGTGTACTGCTGCTTCAACGCGGTGCACAAGATCACGCGCTTCACCTTCGAGCGCTGGATGGAGATCCTGCGCCGGGTACCGGACAGCGTGCTCTGGCTGTTCGAGGAGTCGGCGGCATCGAGCCAGCGGCTGCGCGCGCTGGCCGAGCAGGCGGGCGTGTCGGGCGAGCGTCTGGTCTTCGCCGGCAAGCTGCCGCACGACCAGCATCTCGCGCGCTATGCCCTAGCCGACCTGTTCCTGGACACCACTCCCTACGGCGCCCATACCACGGGCTCCGACGCGTTGTGGTCGGGCCTGCCGGTTCTCACCCTGTCCGGCCGATCCTTCGCGTCCCGAGTCTGCGGCAGTCTGGTGCGCGCGGCCGGCCTGCCGGAACTGGTCTGCACCACGCCGCAGGCGTATGTCGAGCGGGCCGTGGCGCTCGGGCAGGATCGGGACGGAATCCGCCGGCTGAAGGAGACCCTCGCGGCGCAGCGCGCGACGTGCACGCTGTTCGACATGGAGCGGCTCGTGGCGTCGCTGGAGGCGCTGTACCGGCGGATGTGGGACGATTTCGCGCAGGGGCGCCTGCCGGTTCCCGACCTCGGCAACCTCGACCTCTATCTCGCCGCCGGTCTGGAAGAGGACCCGGATCAGGTCGAGCTTCTCGCCGTCGACGGGTACCACGAGCGGTACCGCGAGCGGCTGGAGCGCCGACACCGTCTGCAGCCGGTCGCCCCGGACACGCGGCTGTGGCGGCCCTGAGGGCCGCCGACCGTCCCCGTCAGCGCACGCGTTTCAGCCAGGCGCCCGGCCAATGCGTCACGTTCTGCCGCAGGCCGCTCTCGTTGAACGGCCACGCCGGCTGCTCGATCACGAAGTCCGGACGGCGCGCGGCGAAATCGCGGGCGGCGAAGGTGGGGTTGTCGGTGGCCCATTCCGGCTTGCCGCGCGGGGTGTCGGCCACCTCCAGCATGACGCCGTCGGTCGCGACGATGTAGGACCCGACCGACACCAGATCGCAGTACGCCTCCAGCTCGGCGGCGACGTGCGCGTAGCTGTGGTTGGAGTCGAGGATCACCAGCACCGTCTCGCCCGGCGCCACCAGCGCCTTGACCTGCGCCACGATCTCCGGCGCGGTCGAACTGCCTTCCACCAGGGTGATGCGGTCGACCAGCGGGTGGGCCTCGATGGCCTTGCGGTTGTGCGGGCGGATCTCGATGTCGATGCCGACGACGCGGCCGTGTTCCATCGCCTTGCACAGGCTGGAATAGAAGATCAGCGAGCCGCCGTGCGCCACGCCGGTCTCTATGATGACGTCCGGCCTGACCTGGACGATCACTTCCTGCATGCGGATCATGTCTTCCGGCAGCTGGATCACCGGGCGCCCCATCCAGCTGAACGTGTACGGGTACTTCTGGTCCCAGCCGACGTTCACCCACTGCTGCGACAGGATCTCGAACGCCTCGCGGCTGTAGAGGTCCAGCGTGCGTTCCCCGGCGCCGGATTGCACCGCCAGCGTGCGGGAGTCGGTGTCGATAATCAACTTCATGGCGTGCTCCAATGCGGGCGTGTCGCCCTGTTTATGCCTTGTCCGTGAATCCGGCCGCCCGCGCGAGACCTTCGGCCAACGTCGTCTTCGCCGTCCAGCCGAGCGCGCGGAGCTTTTGGTTGTCGCCGGCCAGCAGCATCGGTTCGCCGGGGCGGGGCGCGGCCAGCGCCAGGATCGGCTCCGGATCGGCGCGCAGGATGCGGGCCAGCTCCCGCACGACGTCGCCGATGGCCACCGGCCGGCCGCTGCTGATGTTGAAGGCGCCGTCGGCAGCGCACCGGGAGAGCTGCAACAGCGCGGTTGCGGCGTCGTCCACGTACAGGAAGTCGCGCTGCGCCTGGGCGTTGACCGGGAACGGCGGCTGCCGGCCGGTCAGCGCCGCCACCAGCGACGGCACCAGCCGCCGTGCGTCCTCGCCCGGCCCGTAGGGCAGGAAGATCCGCGCCCAGGCCAGGGGTACGCCGTGTTGCGCGCACGCCTGCTGCGCCATCCGCCGGCAGGCGTCCTTGGCCTGTCCGTAGACGATCGCCGGCTCGATCGGGGTCTCGTCCTCGCGGCAGAGGGTGCCGTCCCAGCGGTACTCGGCGCAGGTGCCGGCCATCGTGACGTGCCGGCCGCCGGCGCGGCAGAAGGCGTCGGCGAGGTGCGCGCCGGCGTTCGCCCAGTCGGTGTTGACCGGCGCCGTCCAGAACGCGCCGTGCTCCACGTACCACGCGAGGTGGATGAGGTGGGTGGCGGCGGCCGTCGTCACCAGCTCGTCCAGGCGGCCGGTGTCCAGCAGGTCGGCCGGCAGGAAGTCGCCCTCCGGCGGCCGGGTGCGCCCGGCGGCGACGAAGGGGATGCCGGCCTCGTGCAGCCGGCGGGCGACGTAACGGCCCAGGTAGCCGCGGGCTCCGGTCAGCAGCACCTTCATGGGGCGCCGGCCGCCGTGATGGTCAGGCGCGGCACCGCGGTCACGAAGCGGCCGCCCCAGCCGCCGACATAGGCCAGCTGCTCCGCGATCTCGGCGCGCAGGTTCCATGGCAGGATCACCACCAGATCCGGGCGGTCGGCCTGCAGATGCGCCTCCTCGACGATCGGGATGCGGCTGCCGGGCATGAACTTGCCCTGCTTGCCGGGGCTCTTGTCGACCACGTAGGGGAGCAGGTCGGGACGCACGCCGGCGAAGTTCAGCAGCGTGTTGCCCTTGGCCGCCGCGCCGTAGGCACCGACCTTCAAGCCCTGCCGGTGCGCGTCGATCAGGAAGCTCACCAGATCGTTCTTCACGCGCTCGGCCTCGGCCTGGAACGCCGCGTAGCGCGCCGGGTCGCGCAGGCCTCCGGCGACCTCGGCCTCCAGCGTCGCCACCACCGCCGGGGAGCGCGGGTGCGGGCCCGTGTCGGCGCGTTGCGCGAACACCCGCAGGCTGCCGCCGTGGGTCGGCAGCTCCTGCACGTCGAAGACGGCGAGCCCGTTGCGGGGGAAGATCCGTTCGACCGCGGTCAGCGACAGGTACGAGTAGTGCTCGTGGTAGACGGTGTCGAACTGCGCCTCGCGCATCTGCGTCAGCAGCCACGGGAACTCGAACGTCGCCACCCCGTGCGGCGCCAGCAGGCGCGCGAAGCCGGCGACGAAGTCGTTGATGTCCGGCACGTGGGCCAGCACGTTGTTGGCGGCCATCAGGTCGGCGGTCCAGCCCCGGGCGGCCAGCGTGCCGGCCAGCCCGACCCCGAAGAATTCCTCGACGATCTCGATGCCCTTGTCGCGCGCGGCGCGGGCGGTGCTGGCCGTGGGCTCGACGCCCAGGCAGGGGATGCCGGCCTGCCGCACGAACTGCAGCAGGTAGCCGTCGTTGGCCGCCACCTCCACCACGCGGCTGCCGGCGCCCAGCCCGAAGCGCGCCACCATCTGGTCCACGTAGCCCCGCGCGTGCGCCAGCCAGGACGAGGACATCGACGAGAAGTAGGCGTAGTCCTTGGAGAACAGCTCTTCCCGTCCGGCGTGGTCCTCGGTCTGCACCAGCCAGCAGTCGGTGCAGACCAGGACGCGCAGCGGGTACCACGTCTCGGGCGCCTGCAACGCCGCCGCGTCCAGGTAGGCGTTCGACGGCGGGGCGCTGCCCAGGTCGAGGAAGGGGAGGCGGCATTCCGCGCCGCAGTGCCGGCACTTCACAGCGGAACTCCTTGGAAGTCGGGCGTGAGCAGGGGGTGGGCGCGGTCCCGCTCGGACATTTCGCCCGGCGGCAGCGGCCAGGGCAGCGCCAGCCGCGGGTCGAGCGGGTTGAGCCCGCCCTCCGCCTCGCGGGCGTAGGCGGCGGAGTGCAGGTACAGCATCTCCACGTCGTCGGTCAGCGCCTGGAAGCCGTGGGCGAAGCCCTCCGGGATCAGGAACGCCAGATCGTTGTCGCCCGACAGTTCCACCGCGTGCCAGTGCAGGAAGGTCGGCGAGCCGGCCCGCACATCGACCGCCACGTCCCACACCGTGCCGCGCAGGCACATCACCAGCTTCTTCTCGGCGTGCGGGGGGCGCTGGAAATGCAGACCGCGCATAGTGCCGCGCGCGGCGGTGCGGGTCTGGTTGATCTGGGCGATCGGCTTGTCCCAGCCGACGGCGTCCAGCTCCTCGGCGCAGAACAGGCGGCAGAGATGGCCGCGCGCGTCGCCCAGGCGGGTGCGCCGGACGGTCCTGAGGCCGGCCAGCGGCGTGTCGAGCGTCACGAAGCGCTGCATGCGGCCTCCCGTCCGGCGGTGAACTGTGCGAAATCCGCGTCGCAGAGGGAGCGGGCATCCTGGCCGCGCGCCAGATCGCGGTACCAGCGGACGGTGCGCGACACCGCCTCCTCCATGCGCCACAGCGGCGCCATGCCCAGCACCGCGCGCGCGCGGCCGTTGTCGAGCGTCAGGAGTTGCGCCTCGTGCGGCCCGCCCGGCTCGACGTGGTACGCGGTCTCGTGTTCGGCGAAGCCGTAGGCGCGCTTGGCGATCTCGAGCACCTGCGCGACGGTGGCCATGTCGCCGGCGTCCGGGCCGAAGTTGTAGGCGCCCGCCCGCTCCGGCGCGTCCCACAGCGTCTCCGCCAGCGCGAGGTACCCGGCGAGCGGTTCCAGCACGTGCTGCCACGGGCGCACCGCCTGCGGGTTGCGGATGACGACGGCCTTGCCGGTGCTCCAGGCGCGCATCGCGTCGGGGATCAGCCGGTCGGCCGCCCAGTCGCCGCCGCCGATCACGTTGCCGGCGCGCGCCGTGGCCACCGCCGCACCGCGGGCGCGCAGGAACGCGTCGCGGTAGCTGGCGACGGCGATCTCGCACGCCGCCTTGCTGGCGCTGTACGGGTCGTGCCCGCCGAGCGGGTCGTCCTCGGTAAAGGGCCGGCCGGTCTCGGGGTTGCGGTAGACCTTGTCGGTGGTGACCACGACGACGGAGCGCACGTCCGGTTCGCCGCGCAGCGCCTCCAGCATGTGCACCGTGCCCATGACGTTGGTCTCGTAGGTCGCCACCGGGTCGGCGTAGCTGGCCCGCACCAGCGGCTGCGCCGCAAGGTGCAGGACGATTTCCGGCCGCGCCTTGCGCACGGCCCGCGCCACCTCGGCCGGGCGCCGGATGTCGGCGAACGCGCTGTCCACCAGGGCCGGCAGGGCCAGCAGGTCGAAGAGGCTGGGGTCGGTCTCCGGCGGCAGCGCCAGTCCGCTCACCTCCGCGCCCAGGCGCCTCAGCCACAGCGCCAGCCACGCCCCCTTGAAGCCGGTGTGGCCGGTCAGCAGGACCCGCTTGCCGCGCCAGAACCGCGGGTCCGGCCCCATCACCAGATCCTCCAGGGCGCCTGGCCCGACTGCCACAGCTCCTCCAGCTGGTTCTTCTCGCGCAGGGTGTCCATCGGCTGCCAGAAACCCGTGTGGTGCCACGCCTCCAACTGGCCGTCGCGGGCGAGTTCAGTGAGCGGCTCGGCCTCCCACAGGGTCGCGTCGCCGGCGATGTAGTCGATGCAGCGCGGCGACAGCACGAAGAAGCCGCCGTTGATCCAGCCGCCATCGCCCTTCGGCTTCTCGGCGAAGCCGGTCACCTGCGTGTCGCGCAGTTCCAGCGCGCCGTAGCGGCCCGGTGGCTGCACCGCGGTGATGGTGGCCAGCCTGCCGTGGCGCCGGTGGAAGGCGATCTGCCGGGTGATGTCGACATCGGCCACGCCGTCGCCGTAGGTGAAGCAGAACGCCTCCTCGCCGCGCAGGTGCTCGGCCACGCGCTTCAGGCGGCCGCCGGTCATGGTGGTCTCGCCGGTGTTGATGAGCGTCACCTTCCACGGCTCGGCGTGCCGCTCGTGCACCTGCATCTCGTTCTTCGTCATGTCGAACGTCACGTCCGACATGTGCAGGAAGTAGTTCGCGAAATACTCCTTGATCAGGTAGCCCTTGTAGCCGCAGCAGATGATGAAGTCATTGATGCCGTGCGCCGAGTAGACCTTCATGATGTGCCAGAGGATCGGCTTGCCGCCGATGTCGATCATCGGCTTCGGCTTGAGGACCGATTCCTCGGAAATGCGGGTGCCCAGGCCGCCGGCGAGGATGACTGCTTTCATGATGCGTCCCGCTGTCAGGAGGTTCGGCGCCGTTACGAGATTTGTCCGTAAGGGGCGCACAGCATGTCGAACGACGGTGACGGTTGCGCCAGCAGCTCTTCGGCGACGGGGTCGGCGTACCGCACGCCGAGGCGCCCTTCGTCCGCGGCCAGCACGGCGGCGGCGCCGGTCAGGCGGATCTGGGCGAACAGGTCGTCGAGCGCCAGCACCCGCGCGTTCGGGCCCAGAGAGGCCGCGTCCTCGCGACGCTTGCACAGCACGGGCGCGGAAGACGGGGCGGCTGCCGGTTCGAACCGCACCTTCGGCAGCGTGTTCCGCACCGCCGCCACGACGGCATCCACCGCGGGGCAGGCGAGGGTGGCGACAACCTCCTCCTCGCCGTCGTGCAGGATGCGGACGACACGGTCGATGATGAAGTCGTGCGTGAACCGCGCCTCGCTGTGCACCAGCAGTTCCTGGCTGACGTCGCCCACCGCCATGAAGCGGCGCAGGCTCAGCCACATCAGGTACGGATGGCCGCTGTTGAAGGCCATGCGCGTGCCCTGGAAGTAAATCATCTGCAGCAGCTTTTCGCGTGTCCTGGCGGTAATGTCCGGCGACCGCAGCGCGGCGCAGCCGGAGATGGCCAGTTCGATGTCGGCGTTGGCCATGTCGATGAACCACGCCTCGGCCATGCGCGAGGTCAGGCTGTCGTTGCTCGTCAGGTGCTGGAAGAACGGCTTGTTCACGACCACCACGTCGCCATGGGCGAGCAGGGTGAAATACAACGGAATCAGCATGCCGGTGCGGTCGAGGTACGCGCCATGCCGTTCGAAGGTTTCGCGGCGCAGGATCGGGTGCCCGTCGCACAGGGAGAGGTTCTCGACGAGCACGGCCTGCGCGCCGCGCGGCACCACCGTGGCCACGGCGTCGTCGTAGTGCATGGTCAGTTCCGGCTGCACCGCACGCAGGCTCAGATACTGGCCGACCACCGCCACCACGGTGGGGGAACCGTCCATCACGCTGACCGCCACCTTCAGCGCACCCTCAAAGACGAGGTCGTCGTCGTTGAGGATGTAGATGTACTTCCGCGTGGCGCGGCGCAGCAGCGAGTCCATGTTGCGCGCGAAGCCGACGTTCTGCGAGCGGCGCACATAGATGCAATGAGGGAACGCGCCCGCCATGTCCGCCATCACGTCCGCGGTGTCATCCTCCGACGCGTTGTCGCCGACGATGAGTTCAAAGCTGGTGTCGGCGAACGTCGCCAGATGCTCCAGGCACTGGCGCAGGCGGGATGCACGGTTGTAGGTGGGAATGCAGATGCTGATGTCGAACATGGGCCGTCCTGGGGTCATGCAACGCCGGTCGGCGTGTCTTTACGCGCGACGAGCGTGATGTGATATTCGGCGATGACGTTGTTGAGCTCGCGAGCGCGCTGGTTGAGCTCGTTGATGTCGAGTTTTCCCTGGCTGTACAGTTCGTAATACACGGGGTCCAGGATCGTGTTCAGATCGGCGATGACGAAGTCCACGCCGATGTAGTGCGCCAGCGGCGTGGCGGCGGAGATGCCCCCGGCCACCCAGGCGTCGTTCTTCTGCCGGTCGAACAGCGTCAGCATCTGCGGCGTGATCGGCCGCACGTGGGTGGGGTCGCCCAGAAAGTTGTCGTGCCGCGGGTGCGGCACGTGCACCGTGACCTGTGCGCCATGCGCGCACACCCGGTACAACTCGCGCATGATCGCCAGGAACGTGTCGGTGTCGCGCCCCATGTGTTCCAGCGAGTGGATGAACGCCACGTGGGTGACCGACCCGGTCTCCCACGGCCATGGCGTCTTCTCCAGGTCGGTCACCAGATCGGTGGTGGCGGTCGGGTACTTGTCGACGTTGAGATACCCGTCGATCACCTTGTTGCCGGCGCCGAGGTTCAGCTTCATTGGGCCCACCTGAAATTCCAGTTGTTCTTGAAGACCGGTGTGCCGCCGATCGATGATCGCAAGTACAGGAATTTCTGCGGGCAGATGTCCAGCTGCTCGACCAGATTGGCGTAGCAGCTGTCGATGCCGACGAACACCGACGCACCCTCCAGGACGCCCAGCCAATCGAACGGGTTGGACGTCAGGTTGGTGATGCGCACCACCGCGTACTGCTCCGTCATGTCCGAGGGCAGGGTGATGTTGAGGCGGAAATTCGACCCCTCCTCGTGCACCACCACGTACGGGCGGTCGAGGCCCAGCCGGTCGATCAGAGCAGCCTCCCGCGCGCGGTCGCGCGTGATGCGCAACTGCCATTTCTTCGAGAACGGCACGTTGGAGATGGCGTACTTGTATTCGTCGAACTTGAGGGATTGGGCCAGATTCGGCTGCACGATGGGCAGCCCCCCCCTGATATACGAATACAGGCAATAGGTCGGCTCGCAACCGGCGCTGGCCAGCAATTCGATGGGGCGGCCGACGAAATACCGGAACATGGTGTGGTCGTCCGCGTCGATGTCCACCGGAAGGAACGAGACCTCCGGGAAGGCGCTCTGCACGAACGGGAGGAAGCGGCTGTCCACTGGCCAGAACACCTCGGCGCCGGCATCCACGTAATGCTGGGCGATCGGCGCGGCGATGACGATGTCGCCGATGCCGCGCGTCTGGATCAGGCCGACCTTCGATCCGCTGGTGCGGCGCAGCGGGGCGGGCGCGGCGGGGGCGTCCGGCACCACATGGCCGCCGTCGCCGTCGATGGTGATGTGCTCCGGCGGCAGGCCGGACTGCCAGCGTTCCCACATCGCGCGGTACGCGGCGTCCATGGTCCGGGTGTAGCGGGCGATGTCGAACAGCGGGCTGGTGCGGACGCGGTCGCGGATCCTCTCCCGCACGGCCGCGAGCGCCGCCGGGTCGGTGGCGAGCCGCAGCGCCAGCGCCTCGTACTCCGCCAGCGAGTGGGTGATCAGCTCCGGCACGCCGAGCGCGGTCAGCGCGCTGCCGGCGACGCGGCTGGCGAAGCTGTCGCCGGCGCAGGTCACCACCGGCAGCCCGGCCCACAGCGCGTCGCTGGCGGTGGTGTGCGCGTTGTAGGGCAGGCAGTCGAGGAACAGGTCCGCGCAGGCGTGCCGCGCCAGATGGTCCTCCTGCCGCGCCAGCCCGCTGGCGAACACCAGCCGGTCGGGATCGACGCCGCGCGCCTCCGCCTCCCGCCGCAGGTTGTGGACGACCTCGTCGTTGGCCTGCTTCAGCCACAGCGCGCTGCCCGGCACCGCGCGCAGCAGGCGCATCCAGATGTCGAAGACCGGGGCGTTGATCTTGTACGTGTTGTTGAACGACGCGAAGACGAATCCGGTCTCCGGCAGGCCGAAGGCCGAGCGCGCGAACTGGCCCGGCGTGATGGCGCGCGTCGAGTTCGGCTGGTAGCTGGGCAGGAAGACGAGCTTCTCGGCGTAGCAGGCTTCGGCGCCCGGCGGGGTCAGGAACCGGTCGGTGAACATGTAGTCGATGTACGGCACCCCCATGGTGCCGGCGAAGCCCAGATAGTTCACCTGGATCGGCGCCGGCCGCATCGCCAGGATCCGCGTCCGCGCGCCCTGGGTGTAGCCGTTCAGGTCGACCAGGATGTCCACCTCGTCCTGCCGGATCCGCTCGGCGACCTGCAGATCGGTGAGGGACGAGACCTCGACGAAATGGTCGAACAGGCCGGCCAGCCGCTTGCGGAAGGCGCTGCCGTCGTCCGCCGAAAGGGAATAGCCGAAGACCTCGAAGCGCGACCGGTCGTGCCGTTCGATGATGTCCTGCAACAGGAACGACACCGCGTGCGGCCGGAAGTCCGACGACAGGTAGCCGATGCGGATCCGCCCGCCGCGGCGCGGTGCGCGGGGCGGAAAGGGCGCGATGCCGCCCCGCTGCCCTTCGCCCCACAGGCGCGCGCACAGCAGCTGGTCGGCCGGGGTGGACGGCTGCATGAACATCGACCAGGGCGACACACCGTGCTGGTTCCGCCGCACGATGTCGAGCATCCGCTGCTCCCGCTCCGCCAGGCCGGTCCACATGCACACCCTCTTGGCGTGCGTGACGAACTGGTAGAGCGCCTGCGGCATCTCGGGATTCAGGTCGAGCGCCCGGCGCCACAGCGTGATGGGCGTGCCGCCCTCGCCCAGCTCGTCGAGGATGGTCGCCAGATTGCCGAGCGCGACGGGGGCGGCGGGGCTGACCACCGCCGCTTGCTTGCAGGCCTCTGCTGCCTTGTCGAAGCGCTTCTGCGCGTAGAAGGCGTGCGCCAGCGTCAGGTGCGCCTCGGTGAGCGTGGGGTTGGCGCGGGCGGCATGGCGGCAGGCGGCCACCGCCGAGTCCAGTTCGCACCGCTCGATGAAGTTCATGCCGACGGCGGTCAGCGCCTCCGCGTAGGCCGGGTTCAGGCACGCGGCGATCCGGAAGGCCTCGATCGCCCGCGCGCCGGCTCCCGTCGTCTGCAGGTTGCTGGCGAGCATGAAGAAGGCGACGGGCGATTCCTCGCCGAGTCGGATCGCGCGTCGCAGCGCCTTGACCGCCGCGGCCGGCTCCTGCGCCGCGGTCAGCGTCATGCCCATGTGCGTGCTGATCGGCGCCGCGACGGGGTTGATCGCCAGGGAGTGGCGGGCGGCCGCGACGCTTTCCGCCAACCGCCCGGTCCCCGTGAAGATCCGGGCCAGCGTGGAGAAATACTCGTCCGTGCGGTTGATCGACAGCGCCTCGCGGACGGCGGCGATTCCCTCGTCCCCGCGGCCGGTCTGGAAGCAGGCGACGCCAAGGAGATGCAGGATGTCGGCGTCGCCGGGGTGGAACCGCAAGGCGTTGCGGTATTCCTCGACGGCTTCGTGCAACAGCCCGGAGCGGTGGTGCGCCTTTCCCTTCTCGGCGTGCTCGGCAAAGCTGTTGAGCTCTCGGCTATCCATACGGACCATCTTCCTTTTGGAGTCGCCGTCAGCGTGGCACGGCGATGGTAAACGGATGTTTATTATGTCGCGGCGCAGTGACCTCGCCGTCGCCTCGGTGCTCCGTAATATTTCAGTGCGCCGGGGCCTAAACTATTTGCCGTATGCCGCAGGATAGCCCAGACGCCCGCGCCCCGGAAGGCACCTTCGCCGCCGCGGCGGGCGCCGTTCCGGCCTGCGGCTGAAACGCCCAATTGGAGATCCACGCCAGTTCGCGATTGGCCGGCCCCACGCGGAAATGGTATTGTTCCCAAGGCTTTCGAATGAGGGTGGTTGTGACGAGCGGGTGTGCACAACCGACCCAGGGCGGGGCAGGAAATGGCTTTTTGGAAGCGGGGAGGCCTGCGTGAGCAAGCGGCAGCGCGACGGCGGCGCGCGTGGGGACGCCTCCGGCCATGCCGGCGGTGATGCGATGGACCTGAGGGACTTTGAGGCTACGATGGACCCATTCCGCATCGCCGTCGCTGGATGGGGCCTGTTCATCCAGATTCGGACGCCGCTGACGAACAACGACCGCCACGCCTTCATCGAGCTGCTCAAGTCATCGCTGGAGCGGGTGCAGGGGATGGAGCATCGGGCACTTCTCCTCGACTTGCGGGAGATCGACGTCGCCAGCGATCCGGAGGAGCGGATCAACGCCTACACGGGCATGGCGCGGTTGCTGGGCGCCCAGCGATTCGCGGTGGTCGTGTCGTCGCGCGCCAGCGCGGCGCGCCTCGACGCGGTGCTGGACAGCGCGGGGATGCGGGACAGCGGCCGTGTCCTGATCGCCGGCGTCGGCGACAGGCACGCCCTTCTTCCCGCGCTGGAATGGGTGGATCCGCCCGTCACCCCGGGGTGAGGCCGCTTCAATCCTCGTGGCAGAGGCCCTTGAACATGGCGACGGCGCGCGTCGGCGGCTTGCCGGCGGTCGGCGCCGAGGCCTTGGGATAGGCGTACAGAACGGCGCGGCCCGGACCGGGCTCGTACTTCACCCAGGCCAGCATCACCGTGCCGTCGAGTTTGTAGTCCGCGAAGCAGGCCAGCGCCGGCAGCGCCGCCGCCTGGTCGCAGGGGCGGCCGTCCAGTTCCTGCACGCGCCGCTTGTCGTCGGTGCGCAGCGACAGCGTGCGCGACACCACGTTGCGCCCGAAGATGTAGTCGTTGCCGAGACATTCCAGCGACGCCGCACCCGCCGGCAGGGCCGGCTGCGCGACGAGCAGGGCGCCGGCGGCGGCCAGCCACCGCACCAGGTCGACGCACTCTCCGACGGGTTGCCTTACGGCCATGGGGTCCTCGGGGCGAAGGCCCGGGCCGCCGCAGCGCCCGGTCGGAGGCAACCGTGCGCCTATTCCGCCGCGCAGGCCAGCGGATTCGGGCAGCCGTCGTGGATCCAATCGAACAGCGCGCGGTCCTCGCCGCGGATGTGGTCGAGGATCCAGGCGCGCAGGAAACTGGCCAGCGCGGCCATGCGGGCGTGCTCGGCGTCGTCCGGTGCGTCGGCGTACAGGGCCTCGACGGCGGCCCTGAACTCGGCATGCCGGGCGCGGTGGCGCGCGGTGTCGGGGTAGGCGTGGCTGATCATCCACGCCTCCTCGCGGTCCATGTGGAAGACGGCGTAGGCCTGCAGCGAGCGCACGATGCCGTCGCGGGTCGGGCGCGACACGCCCTGCCGGGTGGCGCGGACCACGTCGTTGTACAGCGTCACGAGCAGCGCGTGCTCGTCGTCGACCTCGGGGACGCCGACCTCGAGGTCGGGGGTCCAGGCGATGGGATGGAAGGTCGGCATGGCCTGCGCCTCCACAGCGCGGCGCGGTCAGGGTGCGGCGCGTGCCGCGTCGAGTTGGCGGCGCACCGCGTTCAGCGTGTCGCGGTGGCGGGCGATGTCCTCGCGCACGGCGCCCCGGTAGCCGAAGAGGCGGATGTCGCCCAGCGTCCGCGCCGCGTCGTCCAGCGTGGCGATGATGTGCATAGCCCGATCCGCGTCCATGGCCCGGTCCCCCGATGGCTGTTCCCTCGTCGTGCCATGAGCAACAAGCGTGCCGCGCCTGCGGACCGGGGGAATTCAAGGACTTCCCGGGCAGTGGGAGGAGCGTGTCGCTGTCATGCTCCCGTATTCAGGAGCGGTTGCTTCAAATGTGAGACAAAACCCGGATGCGCCGGTTCAGGCTGGCAGGCGAAGTGCGGCGGGTTGTGGCCCGGCTCACATCCGCCCCGGCCCGTCCCCGCTAGTCTCCTGTCATCGACAACACGCCGGACGCGACAGAGCGCCGGCCCCCTCACAGGAGACCGACCCCATGATCCGCACCTCGCTCCTCGCCGGCTTCGCCACCCTGGCCCTGCTGTCGGCCCCCGCCATGGCGCAGAACGTCGCCAACGTCTCGAACACGGCGGCCGGCATCGGCAACGTCGCCGAGCAGAGCGCGACGGTGATGCAGAGGGGCAAGGGCCTGTTCGCCGGTCCGAACACGGCGAACGTCTCGAACACCGCGGCGGGCATCGGCAACTTCGCCGGCCAGAGCGCGCTGGTGATGCAGCGCTCCAAGGGCCCGTTCTCCGGCGGCTCGACCGCCACGGTCGGCAACACCGCCGCCGGCATCGGCAACACCGCGCTCCAGGGCGCCACGGTGATGCAGCGCTCCAAGGGCCTGTTCGGGCCCTCCAACGCCGCCAACGTCCAGAACCTCTCCGCCGGCATCGGCAACTTCGCCGGCCAGGGCGCCCTCGTCCGCCAGCGCTGATCGCCCTCTCGCGTTCCACACCGCGTCCTCCCTGAAACTCACGCTCCGGCCGGGCCTCCCGGCCGGAGTTCTTCTTTTCGGCCCCCGGACAAATGTCGCCGCCGGTGTGGCCCAGCCCACAGCCGTATCCCCGGGGCGGCGGTAAGGTGGCGGCATGACGCGCACCGCCGAAGGAGACGAGACCATGCGCCGCATCGCCCTGGTGACTGCTTTCACCGCTTCCCTCTTCGCCGCCGCCCCCGGCTTCGCCTTCGAGGTGCAGTCGGGCGGCGTGCCGCTCTCCGCCGAACACGTGGCCCTGCTGGCCAGCCGCATGGCCGGCCTGGGCGGCCCCGCGCAGCAGCAGCAGGGTGCTCCGGCCGCCGGCCGACAGATGCCGCCCTGGATGGCCGGCCGCGAGGCTGCGGCCGCCGAACCGGCCGGCGGCAAGCAGGCCATGATGGGCTTCATGCTCGGCGGCGGCCGGGCCGAGGCCAAGCCGTCCGCCGGCAAGGATCTGTTCGGCTCCAAGGGCTTCGCCGCGCGTCGCTGAGTTCCACCTTCGTCTCCCGGAAACTCGGGCCGCCGTTTGGCGGCCCGCTTTTTTTGTCTGTGGCATGGGCGCAACGGAAAAGGGCTCCCGCGTGCGGGAGCCCTGGCCAAGCCTTCCGGAAGACGAGAAGCAGTCTCACGCAGCGCACAGCCGCGGGGAGATCCAGGCGAAGCGGGTGCCGCTGTTGGCGATGTCGGCGTTGAACCCCTCGGCCACCCGGTCGTCGCCGCCCGAGGCCAGGCAGAGCGTCACGTTGATGGCGGCGAGGATGGCGCGGTCGATGTGCTCGGGGCCGGCGTCGTAGCGCTTGATGGCCTTCAGGGCGCGGGTGACGGAGGTTGCCATGACATCGCTCCGGGGTTCGTGGAGTGGATGCCCCATCATGTGCAAGGCGCGGGCCGGCGACTGTCGCCGGCTTCACACTCCCAGGCGATTTCCGTGGCCGTGCGGGTTGGGGTAAGCTGCGGCACGTCTCCCTGCCCACGGATCCCGCCATGACGGTCCTGCCCCCGTTCACCGCCCTCGTCGAGCTGGCGCCGCGCCTGCGCGTCGTGGACATCGGGGCCAACCCGATCAACGAGGTGCCGCCCTACATGCCGCTGCTGCGGGCCGGACTGGCGGAGGTCGTCGGCTTCGAGCCGAACCCGGAGGCGCTGGCCGAGCTCAACGCCAAGAAGGGCCCGAACGAGCGTTACCTGCCCTTCGCGGTCGGCGACGGCGGGCGGCACGTGTTGCGCGTCTGCGCCGCCTCGGGCATGACCTCGCTGCTGCCGCCCGACGCGGAGCTGCTGGGCTATTTCCACGGCTTCCCGCACTGGGGCCGGGTGCTGAGCGAGGTCGCGGTGGACACGGTGCGCCTGGACGACCTGGAGGAGGTCGGCGCCATCGACTACCTGAAGATCGACATCCAGGGCGGCGAGCTGATGGTGTTCGAGAACGCCACCGAGACGCTGCGCGGCTGCCTCGCCATCCACACCGAGGTGGAGTTCCTGCCGCTCTACGCCGGCCAGCCGCTGTTCGCCGAGGTCGACCAGTTCATGCGCCGCCACGGCTTCGTGCTGCACACCCTGCTGCCGCTGGAGAAGCGCACCGTCGCCCCGCTGTCCGGCGGCGAGGGACCCGACCTGGGGCCGGCGTTCAAGACCACCCACGCCGAGGCGGTGCGGCTGCTGGAGAACGCCTTCGGCGGCAACCCGCACGCCGGCCTGAACCAGGTGCTGTGGACCGACGCCGTGTTCGTGCGCGACTTCACCCGGCTGGCGCTGCTGGACACCGAACAGCTGGCGAAGTACGCGCTGCTGCTGCACGACGTCTACCGGTCCTACGATCTGGCGCTGCGCGCGCTCATGGAGCTCGACGCGCGCACCGGTACCCTGTACGCCACCGCCTACGCCGCCAACATCGCCATGTTCTCCGGCGGGGCCTACCGCGTTCCCGGCCTGATCACAGCTTGAAGAAGCCGCGCAGCCGCGCCAGCAGGTCGTGCGGCGCCGCCGCGGCCGGTTCCAGCCCCACGGCGCCCTCCGCCTGCCGCCGCTGCGTGTTGCGCGACTGGCGCTGGGCCATCAGTTCGGCCAGCTGCGTGGCCAGTTCCGGCCGGCGGCGCAGCACCGGGTCGAGGTGGTCCTTGTCCAGTTCGTAGACCACCGCGTCGGTGTTGGCGACCACCGAGGCGCTGCGCGGCTGACCGGTCAGCAGCGACATCTCGCCGAACACGTCGCCCGGACGCATGCGGTCGAGCAGGCTGGCGCGCCCCTCCTGCTGGCCGTCGCTCTGCATGCGCACGTCCAGAACCCCCTCCGCCACGATGAACAGCGAGCGGCCGTCCTCCCCCTGGCGCACCGCCACCGTGCCGGCCGACAGTTCGAGGCGGCGCAGGGCCTGGGCCAGCTCCTCGATCTCCTCGTCGCGGAACGCGGAGAACAGCTCCAGCTGCCGCATCAGGCTGCGGCGCAACGCGCCGGGCACCCGCACGCGCGGCTGCGGCCGTCGGGCGCGGACGTCCTGCTTGGGGTGCGCCAGCTCGATCCCGGCACGGGCGAGGTGCTGGAGGATGGTGCTCGCCACCGCGTCGCGGCAGGCCGCCAGCCGGCCATAGTCCGCCACCCAGAAGCGCGCCTGGTAGACCACGCCGTTGGCGCCGATGGACTCCACCACCACGTCGGGCCGCGGCTCGGCCAGAACGCCGTCGGCGCACACCAGGGCGGAGAGCAGGATCCGCTTGGCCCGCGCCACCGGCACCTCCTCGTCCAGCGTGATCGGCACCGCGGCGCGGAAACCGGTCCCCGGCCGGCTGAAGTTGACGAAGCGGCTGCCGGCGGCGACGCCGTTGGGGACGATGACCGCGGTCCCCTCGGTGGTGATCAGCCGGGTGGCGCGCCAGTTGATCTCGTCCACCTGGCCGGCCACGCCGGGCGCCAGCTCGATCCAGTCGCCGATGCGGTAGGGCCGCTCGATGTTGAGCGCGATGCCGGAGAAGATGTCGGCGATCATGTTGCGCAGCGCGAAGCCCAGCACCGCGATCAGCACGCCGGAGGTCGCCAGCAGCCCCGTCACCGGCTGGTCCAGCACCGAGCCGAGGATGGCGAAGAGCGCGGCGCCATAGATCAGCGCGCGCAGCAGGTCGGCCAGCAGGCGCGGGATCGCCCGCGGCCGCCCGGCGCGCGTCGGCCGGTCCACCACCACGTCGAGGATGCGCGACCCGAGCCACGCCGCGGCCAGCCACGCCGCGACGCCGACCGCCAGCGTTGCGCCGTCCGCCGCGCCGCCGCCGAGCAGCGCCGCGACCCAGCCGTGCAGCCACGCCCGGTGCATGGCCGCGGCGGTCAGCGCCACGACGACGACGGCCGGCGGCAGCAGGTGGCGCGACGGTGACGGCGGTGGGGGCACGGCGGTCCTGCTCCGGTGCGTCCTTCGACGATGGCATGCGCACCGGCACGGTCAACGCCGCAGACGGGGGGCGCGCTGCCGCCGAATCGGAGGGCGGTTCCAGCCATATGGGACAGGCTGCGCCACTGAAAAGGTATCTGAGCGGCCTTGTCGGATTACCCACGAATACTATGGAGCCTGTACGCCCAGCCGAAGACTAGGATGGACGTCATCGGTCCCATCACCGGTCATTATTGGGGGTGAGTCATGACCCGGATCGCCGTTCTCCTGCTCGGAACCGTCCTGCTGATGCCCGCCGCGGCGCTGGCCGACCGCGAGAAGGCACCGGACGGCGCGCGCGCCTACATCATCTGGCCGCACGACGGCGCGGTGATTCCGGGCGGCAAGTTCTGGGTCCGCATGGGCCTGCAGAACATGGGCCTGACCCCCGCCGGCATCCGCAAGCCCGACGCCGGCCACCACCACCTGCTGATCGACACCGAGCTGAAGGATCTCAACGAGCCGATCCCCAACAACAAGCAGAACCTGCACTTCGGTTCCGGCCAGACCGAAGCGCGGCTCGAGCTGCCGCCGGGCCGGCACACCATCCAGATGGTGCTGGGCGACACCGACCACGTGCCGCACGACCCACCGGTGGTGTCGCAGAAGATCACCGTCATCGTCCCCTAAGGGAGGGAGGTCACCATGACTCCGTGGACGACCGCGTTGCTCGGCGCCGGGATGGCGCTGGCCTGCGTGACCGCACCGCTCACCGACGCCTCGGCGCAGATCGACGTGCCGCTCAACCCGACCATGGGCGCCGACCCGCAGAGCGTCACGCCCGAGAAGCCGCCGGCGCCCGATAAGGCGAAGCGCACGCCGGGACGGAAGGACGCCTACCTCTACATCGGCTGGCCGAACAACGGCGAGACGGTGAAGTCGCCGTTCAAGGTGTGGTTCGGCATGCGCAACTTCGGCGTGGCGCCGGCCGGTGTCACCAAGGAGGGGACCGGCCACCATCACCTGCTGATCGACAGCGACCTCACCACCTTCGACGAGCCGATCCCCAACGACAAGAAGCACATGCACTTCGGCAAGGGCCAGACCGAGACGGTGCTGGAGCTGCCGCCGGGCCGGCACACGCTGCAGCTGGTGCTGGGCGACGCCGACCACGTGCCGCACAACCCGCCGATCATGTCCAAGAAGATCACCATCACCGTCCGTGGTGGCGAGGCGCCGCAGGTGTCGCAACGCTGAGCAAGGGGGGAAAGGGGGGATGATGGTTTTGCGCAAACGGGGTCCGGTCCTGGGTCTGATTCTTCTTCTCGCCGGGTGCTTCACGTCGGGCGAGAAGGCGTCGGTGGTGCAGCAGCCGAAGACGCCGGCCGTGCGCACCATCAGCAGCTTCAGCGAGGCGCTGCGCTGCATGGACCAGCTGATGTGGACCCACGGCAAGCGCGACATCTACATCACCTCCAACGGCCTGCCCGACGCCACCGGGCGGGTGGCCGGCGGCACCAAGGAGATGCTGATCACCGCGGTCTCGCGCATGTCGGAATCCTCGAACGCCTTCCGCTTCGTGGATTTCGAGCCGGCGCTGGACGACGTCAACGCGCTGTACTGGATGATCGGCGTGCAGCCGAACTTCCGGGCTCCCTCCTACTACATCCGCGGAGCGATCACCCAGCTCGACGACAACGTGGTCAGCGAGGCGGCGGGGGCGGGGCTCTCGCTGCCCTTCGCCGACCTCGGCATCTCGGCCGACCAGGTGGTCTCCATGGTGTCGGTCGACCTCAACATCGGCGAGCTGGTGACCCGCCAGATCATCCCGGGCATGTCGGCCAGCAACACGCTGGCCGTCGTCTCCTCCGGCAAGGGCGCCGACGCCGGGGCGGTGATCGGCAAGGCCGGGCTGTCCTTCAACGTGGCGTTCAACAAGTCGGAAGGGCTGCATCAGGCGGTGCGTACTCTTGTGGAACTCAGCACCATCGAGGTGCTGGGCAAGCTGACCCGCACCCCCTATTGGCAATGCCTGGGCATCGACCAGACCAACCCGTCCTACATGGCGGAGGCGCGCAACTGGTTCGACAGCATGGAGCCGACGCAGCGCGTCAGCTTCGTGCAGCGCGTGCTGTCGTCGGACGGCTATTTCGACGGAACCGTCAACGGCCAGCTCGACGAGCGCACGCGCGACGCGGTGTCGCGCTGGCAGGCGGACCACGACCTGATCGCCACGGGGCGCATCGACTTCGACACCTACCAGCGCATGATGGCCAGGGGCTCCGGCCAGAAGGCGTCGCCCGGCCGCATCCAGTCCGTCAGCAACGCCGGCGGCGAGGGGCTGCCGCGTCCGGCGCCGACGCCGGCCGGCGCGGGGCCGGACCTCGTGCTCAGCTCCGACCGCGGGCCGACGCCGCGGTACCGGGCCGGCGAGGCGCTGGTGGTGCGGGTGCAGCCGACCTCGGACGGCTTCGTGTACTGCTACTACAAGGACGCCAGCGGCACGGTGGCGCGCATCTACCCCAACCGCTTCCAGCCCGACGCCTTCGTCGAGGCCAACCGGCAGGTGGAGATCCCGCCGGGCGTGCAGAAGCCCTTCAACCTGCGCATGGACCGGCCGGGCGCGGACGAGGCGGTCGCCTGCGTGGTGTCGCGCGACGAAATCGGCGTGCGCATCCCCGACCAGTACAAGCGCGAGGACCTGCAGCCGATCCCGGGTGCCGCGCTGTCCGACGTGATCAACGCCTTCAGTTCCGCCAAGGGCGGCGAGGGCACGCGCACCCGGCAGCTGAACGTCAAGGTGCTGCCCGGCACCGTGGCGCAGGGGGGATGACGGGGTAAGGAGGTTCAGGTCGCCGACAAAGCGCCGGCCTTTGTGGCTCGGCTCACAGAACGGCGGGGGCGGCGGTGCCAGGATCGCGGGCAACCGACGCTCCCGTCCAGCCCATGGAGGCTTCCATGCCGAAGCATGTTTTGTCCCTCGCCCTTCCGCTCGCCGCGGTGCTGCTCGCCGGCCCGGCGCTCGCCCAGACCGTGGAGGGGGCCGGCTCCTCCAAGGTGATGATGTTCGACCGGCCGCCGAGCGTCGATGAGCTGCGCCAGGTGGTGAACCCCGACGCCAAGGTCCGCACCCGCAGCATCGAGATCATCGGCGGGGCCGCCAACAGCGCCGCGCAGCGCCCGCGCCCGACCGATTCCGTGAACTACGCCCCGCCGCCGGCCCCAGCGCCCGAGGCGAGCCGCCCGACCCCGGCCGCCGCGCCCGCTCCCGCTCCCAAGGCTCATCGCCCGGCGCACTCCGCCCCGCAGGTCGCCGCCACGCCCGCCGCCGCCCCGGCCGCAGCCGCGCCCGAACCGGCGGAGCAGCCGCAGGCCTTCGGCTTCCGCATCAACTTCGCCTTCAACTCGGCCGAGATCCCGGCGGAGTCCCGCTCCTACATCGACGCCGTCGGCGGCCTGATGAAGGAGGATCCGTCGCTGAAGCTCGTGGTCGAGGGCCACACCGACGCCGTCGGCACCCTCGCCTACAACCAGACGCTCTCGCAGCGCCGGGCGATCTCGGTGGGTGAGTACCTGGTGCGCGTGCACGGCGTCGATCCGCAGCGCATCGCGGTGGACGGCAAGGGCCCCTCCGAGCCGATCACCGCCGACCCCTACGACGGCCGCAACCGTCGCGTCGAGTTCAAGCCGGCGCACTGAGCGGGGAGGGGAACGCCATGAGACGCTGGATCCTCGCCGCCGCCGTGCTGGGCCTGCTGGCGGCCGGCGAGGCCGGCGCCACGGTGGACAAGCGCAAGGACGGCAAAGCCACCGGACCGACCAGCGGCGGCCAGGCGGTCGCCGCCTCGGGCAAGAAGGTGCGGGTGCAGTGCTGGCAGGACGGCCGCAAGATCATCGACGAGACCGAACTGGCGGTCACCTCGCTGAGCATCGCCAACCAGGTGAACGGGGTCCGGCTGCGCCGGCTGGGCGGCGCGGACGGGCCGGTCACGCTGCTCACCCAGTCGCGCACCACCTGCCTGCTGGCGCCGCATGAGTGAGAACGCTTCCGCACCGGGCCCCCACCCAACCCTCCCCCGCTGCGCGGGGGAGGGCTCGCTCTCTTTCCCTCCCCCGTGCGCAGCATGGGGGAGGGTCAGGGTGGGGGGCCAATGCGAACACGCCCCAGGTGTTGTCCGCCTCACAGCACCCACATTGTTCGCAGCTTAAACTCGAGGGCACCGACGGCCGCCGGCCGTCCCCAACGCCATGAGGTGCCGACCATGCCGACATATCGCCGCCGACCGGCCGTCCGGTCCGCCCACGCGCCGCCGCAGGACGCCGTCCTGATCCGCCTGCTCTCCGCCACCGCCGCCGCCGCCGTGGCGCTGGGCTGCGCCGCCGCCGCCCGCGCCGAGGCGGTGGTGGTCGCCTCCACGGCCCCCGCCTACACGCTCGGGCAGGTGGTGCCCGACGGCAGCGCCGTGCAGGTGCCGGACGGCGCCAGCGCCGTCTTCCTGTTCTCCAGCGGCCGCACCGTCCGTGTCCGCGGCCCCTACGAGGGCGACATCGACAAGGCGCCGGAGCGCGACGCGCGCGCCGGGTCCAGCGTCAAGGCCAACGACCGCTTCGTGCAGAGCGACCTCGGCGCCGCCCGCGCGCTGGGCAACCCGCTGGACAAGGCGGTGGAGCGCGCCTTCACCATCGACCCGGCGGTGTCCGGCACCTACTGCGTCAAGGCCGGCAGCCCGCCGGCGCTGCGCCGGCCCACCCAGGCGAACCCCCAGCCCATCGTGCTGCAGGACGTCGGCCGCGGCGTCAGCGCCAACGTGACCTGGGCCGGCGCCGCCGTCCCCTGGCCGCGCGAGCTGGCGCTGTCCGACGGCACCGAGATCCGCGTCAGCGGAACCGACGGCGCGCCGCGCACGCTGCGCTTCCGGCAGGTCGACGCCGCGCCGGGTGGCAGCGCCGCTCTGGCGGTGCGCATGGCGGCGGCCGGCTGCACCAATCAGGCCGGTCTCGTGCTGTCGTCGCTGCGCGACGCCACGGTGCCGCTCGACCTCTACCTGTCCGCCGATCGGAGCAGCGTCCGGGCGGGAGAGGACGTCCGGCTGCTGCTGCAGACCAACCGGGACGCGCACGTCTATTGCTGGCTGCGCAACGCCCGCGCCCAGCTGATCCCGGTCTTCCCGTCCGGCTCGGCCAGCGCCGTGGTGGAGGGCAGCGCGCCGCGCACCCTGCCGCTGCGGGCCGCCGATGCGCCCGGCGACGCCGAGGTGCGCTGCGTCGCCTCCAGCCGCAACCTGGACGCCGAGCTGCCGGGCCGCGGCGAGGCGTTCCGGCCGCTGGACGACACCACGGTGGCGGCGCTCGACCGCGCGCTGTCGCGGCTGCGCGACGCCGACCTGGCGTCGTCGCAGGTCATTGTCCGCATCCGCTGAGGGGGAGGCGAGCGCCACGCATGGACGGCGGACCCGCAGCCCACCCAAGGCCGGCCGCGCCACCCGTTCCGGACGAGGCTCCGGACCCGCGGGGGCGCGGCCGGGCCGGGACGTGGCTGGTGGCGGCCATCATCCTCGGCACGGCGGCGCTGTCGCTGGCGATGACGCGGCTGGTGCCGCCGCTGCGCTCGGCCGACGAGACCTTCGGCGACCTGCTGATCGCCCACGCCAGCCCGCCCGAACCGCAGCACCCCGGCGTCGCCCTGGTGGTGCTGGGCGAGGACAGCTTCGCCACGCTGGCCTGCCGCTCCCCGGTCGACCGCGGATTCCTGGCCGGTCTGGTCGAGCAGCTCGCCGCGGCGCGGGTGCGCGCCATCGGCATCGACATCCTGTTCGACCAGCCGACCTTTCCCGCGCTGGACGAGCGCCTGCACACCGCGCTGCGCGATTCCCCGGTGCCGGTGGTGGCGATCACCGCGCTGAACCACACGCCGCTGACCGATCAGCAGCGCGCCTTCCTGGACTCCTTCACCGGCGAGCTGCGCCGCGGCCACGCCAACCTCGCCAAGGACCCGCTGGACGCCACCGTGCGCTGGCACGTCCCCTACGGCCCCGACGGCACGCCCAGCCTGCCGGCGCAGCTGGCGCGGATCGCCGGCGGCACGGTGCCGGACGAGCCGTTCCGCATCGACTGGCACGGCCGCCCCAACCCGTCCACGCCGCCCTTCCCGGTCTATTCGGCCGAGGCGGTGCCGGTGCTGCCCAAGGACTGGCTGGCGGGGAAGGTGGTGCTGATCGGCACCGCGCTGGCCGGCATCGACCAGCACCGCACGCCGCTGTCGCTGGCCAGCTCCTCCACGCCCGGCGTCGAGATCGAGGCGCACATCCTCGCCCAGATGCTCGACGGCCGGGTCAGCCCGCGCCTGTCGCTCGGCAGCGAGGCCGCGCTGGTGGCGGCGATGAGCGCGGCCGGCGTCGGCCTCGCCATGGCCGGCTGGCCGCTGTGGCTGCTGGCCGGGGCGAGCGTGCTGATCCTCGCCGGCGCCTGGGCCGGCGGCACGGCGCTGTTCGCCGCGGGCGGGCCGCTGGTGCCGCTGATGGCGCCGTCGGTGGCGTGGCTGGTCGGCATCGCGGCGATGACGGCGCACCAATCCCTGCGCGAGCGCGCCGACCGGCGGGTGCTGATGCAGCTGTTCGCCAACCACGTCTCGCAGCCGGTGGCCGAGGAGATCTGGCGCGAGCGCGCCACCTTCATGGCCGGCAACCGCCCGCGCCCGCAGCAGCTGACGGCGACGGTGCTGTTCTCCGACATCGAGGGCTTCACCACCATCTGCGAGGCATTGGAGCCGGAGCCGCTGATCCGCTGGCTGGAGGGCTATCTGGACGCCATGGTGCGGATCGTCACCGCGCACGACGGCGTGGTGCTGCGCTTCGTCGGCGACGCGGTGCTGGCGGTGTTCGGCGCGCCCGTAGCCCGCACCACCCAGGCGCAGATCGACGCCGACGCCGAGCGCGCCGTGCAGTGCGCCCTGCAGATGGGCCGCGAGCTGGTGACGCTGAACGGGCAATGGCAGGCGGAGGGGCTGCCGGCGGTGGGCATCCGCGTCGGCCTGCACACCGGCCCGGTGGTCGCCGGCAGCCTGGGCGGGCTGCGCCACACCGAGTACTCGCTGCTCGGCGATACCGCCAACACGGCGGCGCGGCTGGAGGCGCACGGCAAGACGGTGGACGCCCGCTCGTCCCGTCACTGCAAGATCATCATCGGCGACCCGACGTATCAGGCGGTGCGCGACCGCGTGGCGGTGCTGCCGGTCGGTGAGGTGGCGCTGAAGGGCAAGACCAAGACCGTGCGCATCTGGCTGGTCGTCGATGACGCGGAACCGGCTTATTCTTCATCCGAACGTTGCGGCGACCCGGCTGAAAAGAAAAAGGGTTAATCCCTCGGAAGGTGCGTGGCCGCTGTTATAGGGGTTAGACTGAAGGAACGGCTTGGCACATCCAGCGCATACCGATACGTTTCTTGCGTCCAGCCGCCGCTCCACAGCTCTTTTCGATTCATCGGTTGCCTTTTCCGTAAAGCCGATCAATCGGCGCTGGGAACGGCCCGGCGGGTCTCCTTGCGCACGGAGGCGGAAATGATCGGACGATGCGGACGGTGCCTCCTTGTCCTGGCGGTGCTGCTCGTCGCAGCCGGCGGGGCCTTGGCGGCGGGCGGCAAGGGCGCTCCGTCCACCGGCCCGGAGAAGCGCATCGCGCTGGTCATCGGCGTCAGCAAGTACCAGTCGGCGCCCGAGCTGGTGAACCCCCGCAACGACGCGCAGTCCATCGGCGAGGCGCTGCGCAAGCTCGACTTCACGGTCGAGGAGGCGTACGACCTCGACGCCCGCGGCTTCGCCACCACGTTGCGGCAGTTCGGCATCCGCGCCTCGCAGGCGGACGTGGCGGTGCTGTACTACGCCGGGCACGGCATCCAGGTGTCGGGCGTCAACTACCTGCTGCCGTCCGACGCCCAGCTGGAGCGCGAGCGCGACCTCGTCTACGAGGCGATTCCGCTGAACCTGCCGCTGGGCGAGCTGGGGCAGGCGCGCAAGCTCGGCATCCTCATCCTCGACGCCTGCCGCAACAACCCGTTCGTCGACCGTCTGACCCGCACCGGCACCACCCGCATCCAGGCGCAGCCCGGCTTCGGCCGTGTGGACGACACGCCCAGCGACACCCTGGTCGCCATGGCGACCCGCGCCGACCAGCTGGCCGAGGACGGCACCGGCGACCACAGCCCGTACACCGCCGCGCTGCTCAAGCACCTGCAGACGCCGGGGCTGGAGCTCAGCCTGTTCTTCCGCAACGTGCGCGACACGGTGAAGGAGGCGACCGACGGCCGGCAGGATCCGTTCATCTACGGCTCGCTCGGCGCCACGCCGTTCTACTTCAACCCGCGCCCGCCGAACCGCCCGCCGGTGATCGGCGAACTGAAACCGCTCACCGTGCTCGACAAGGCGCCGGCCGAGCCGCTGCGCATCGGCCGGCCGACCGACCCCGACGACGACCAGCTGTTCGCCCGCGTCACCGGACTGCCCAAGGGGGGCACGGTGGGCATCGGCGAGCGCAGCGTGCTGATCGGCGACTATTTGACGGTGGACCAGCTGGCCGCCACCAGCTTCAAGCCGGACGCCAGTTTCCGCGGCGAGGCCGGCTCGTTCGAGTTCACGGTGATGGACGGCCACGGCGCCAACGTGCGCGGCGCCCTGCCGATCACCATCAAGCCGAGCAACCAGCCGCCCGCCCTGGTCGCCGAGCGCACCTTGAAGGCCGTGCCCAACCCGATGCGGATCGAGGCGCCGGTCGACCCCGACGGCGACCCGCTGACCATCACCGTCACCGCGGTGCCCGAGCGCGGCAAGGTGAAGAACGGCGCCGCCGCTGTGAAGGTCGGCGACAAGCTGAGCATCGAGGCGCTGACCGGCTTGGTCTTCGACCCCGAGCGCGCGCCGCCCGGGCCGGCCGGCACCTTCGGCTACACCGCCGACGACGGTAAGGGCGGCACGGCGACCGCCAAGGTCGTGGTGGAGGTGGTCGAGCCCGGCACCGTCCCGGTGGCCGAGATGGAGGAGACGGTCTGGAAGCGGATCCAGTCGAGCACCGAGCACGCCGACTACGACTCCTTCCTGCGCCTGTTCGGCAAGAGCGGCTACGCCGCGCTGGCCCGCCAGCAGCTGGAAAAGCTCGGCCCGCGCAAGCAGCAGAGCGAGACCGCGCCGGCACCGAAAGCGCCGGAGATGGCGCAAAGGCCGGATACGGCGGTTTCGGGCTCGTCGGGCGCTCCCGAGCCGCCCAGGGAGCCCGCGCGCACCGAGGTCGCGGCGCTGGGCGTGCCGAAGCTCGACCCCATGGAGCCCGGCCGCTACACCGTGGCCAGCGACGCGGTGCTGCGCGCCACGCCGTCGAACGGCGCCGCCCGCGTCGGCCGCGCCGGGCGCGGCTCCGCCGTCCAGGTGCAGGGCAGGGTGCCGGGCGGTGCCTGGGTCCATGTGACGCTGGAGGACGGCACGCAGGGCTTCGTCGCCGCCTCCCTGCTGAAACACGAGCCGCCGCCCCCGCCGAAGGCCGCCGCCGTGGCTCCGCCGCCCACGCCGACACCGGAGCCGCAGCAGGTCGCGGCCGCCGCGCCGCCGCCGCCCGGCAACACGCCGAACGGCACGGCGCGCACGCACGGGCCGGGCAACAGCTTCTTCGATTGCCCCGGCTGCCCGGTCATGGTGCGGGTACCGGCCGGCAGCTTCATGATGGGCAGCGACAAGGGCGACAGCTCCGAGCGCCCGGTGCACCGCGTCACCATCGCCAAGCCCTTCGCGCTGGGCGCCTACGAGGTGACGGTCGGCGAGTGGCGCGCCTGCGTGCAGGGCGGCGGCTGCCCCGACATGCCGCGGATGACCAACGCCACCGAGAACACGCCGGTCTACAACGTCCACTGGGACGACGCGCAGGCCTACGTGAAGTGGCTCAGCCAGAAGACCGGCCAGCGCTACCGCCTGCCCAGCGAGGCGGAGTGGGAGTACGCGGCGCGCGCCGGCACCACCGGCCCGTTCTGGTGGAGCGGCGAGCCGGCGACCTACGCCAGCTGCCAGAACTGCGGCGGCACGTATGAGCATCTGACGCCGGCCAACGTCGGCAGCTTCAAGCCGAACCCCTTCGGCCTGCACGACATGAACGGCGGCGTGGCGGAGTGGGTGGCCGACTGCTGGAACAAGGACTACGCCGGCGCACCCAGCGACGGCAGCCCGTGGCTCCAGGGCAGCTGCCGCAAGCGTGTGCTGCGCGGCGGAGCCTGGCGCAACAGTCTGGCGGAGATCACCGACACCGCGCGGAACTTCTACGACGTGGACGTCCGATATATAAACAACGGATTCCGGGTGGCGCGGGACTTGAACTGACGCCCCCTCGCCCGCCGGCGAGGGGGCGTTTTCATGCGCCTCACTTCTGCACCGTCCGCACCTTCTGAACCGCGGTGTTGCCCACGCCCACCGCCATGTTGGTGGCGCTGTTGACGTTGTTGAAGGTCACGCCGCCGTTCTGCAGGGCGTAGGGCAGGTGCGGCAGCGGCCCCAGGTTGCTCATCAGCGGGTCGGGCTTCGGCCCGGCCGGCACCTTCGGCTGCTGCACCGCCTCGGGCGGGTGCGGCGGGGTGGGGACCGCCGGGCCGCCGGTCCGGGTCTGCGCCATGCCCTGTTCGCTGACGTTGCCGTCGCCGACGGTGAAGTTCAGCGCGCTGTTGACGTTGTTGACGATGAACGGCGCGTCGATGAAGGTGAAGTTCGGAACGATCTCCGGCGGCGGAGGCTGGCGGCTGACGGCCAGTGCCTGACCCTTGTTGAAGCCGCCCAGGAGGCCCGCGTCGCCGCGGATCTTGGTGATCGACTGCTGGTGCATCTGCGAGCGGCTCACGCCAGGGTTGGTGACCATGGCGCCCGGAGCGGCGCCGCGCTTCTGCGGGTTGGCGAAGACCGGCATGCGGGCCGGCTGGGCGAAGGCCTGCGCCAGGTTGGCGGCCGACGGGCCGCCGGGGGCGAAGCCGATGCCGCCCATGTCCTGCGCGGCGGCCGAACCGGCGGTGAGCAGCAGGGCGGCGGCGGGCAGGAGGAACGGGCGGATCATCGTGGTCTCCCTCGGTCGGTGATCGACGTCACGGGGAGAAGGCTACCGCCCGGCGCCAGGGCCGGCTGTGGCGCGCGCCACACTCAGTCGCAGGTTTCCGACAGTTCCTCCAGCGCGCCGGCGTCGAGGATGGTGATGTAGCCGCTGGTCATCTGGATCACCCCGGCGCGCTGCCATTCGTTCAAGAGCTTGTTGACGCTCTCGCGCGACACGCCGACGAGGCAGCCCAGCTGCTGCTGCGACAGCTTGATGTCCAGCTTGACCCCGTCCGCCCCCGGCTTGCCGAAGGCGGCGCCCAGCCGCTTGAGCGCGCGGGCGAAGCGCGAGGACGCCTCGAGGAACAGGGTGTCCTCCAGGTGTTCGCTGGTGGCGCGCAGGCGCTTGCACAGCACGCCGATGATGCGGAACGCCACGTCCGGCCGGTCGGTCAGCAGCGGCATGATCTGCGTGCGGTCGAGCACCAGCAGGTCGGTCTCCTCCAGCGCGACCGCGTCGGCGGTGCGCGGTTCGCCGTCCAGCAGCGCGATCTCGCCGAACACGCCGCCCTTGTTGACGATGCTCAGCACCAGCTCCTTGCCGTCCAGCGAGTGCGAGCAGATCTTCACCCGGCCGCGGATCACCGCCATCATGCTGTCGCCGGGATCGCCCTTCTGGAAGATGGTGGCGTTCTTCGGATGGTGCGACAGCCGGGCGCTGGCGGCCAGCCGCTTCAGCTCCTCGCGCTCCAGGTGCTTGAGCAGGAAATGCCCGGCCAGGACGAGTTCCTTGTCGAACGCGATCCGCACCCCGGTCATGGCGGCCTCCGGCAAGCGTATGAGACGCCGCATAGTACACCGGGCCGAGCCCGCCCCCCGAGCCGTCAAAGGCGTTACTTCGCCCTTCCGCGTGTGCTCCCTTCGCGCAACACGTTCCGAGTGTGGGCCGCTGCACAGCGGCGGCACCGCCGCTCCCCCTAGGATCGCCGCACGATCCAACCTTGGGGGTTTCCGATGCACCGCCTGCTCTCCGCCGTCATCCTGCTGGCCTTGCTGCCGTGCGCCGGACAGGCCGCGGAGATGGAAGGCACGGTCCGCCATTCCCTGGAGGGGGAGCGCACGGTGGTCCGCGTCAGCGGTGTCATCACCCCGGACGTCGCCGCCGACTTCATCGACGCGCTGGACGCCACCCCGGCCTCGCGCCCGGTGGTGGTCGAGCTGGACAGTCCCGGCGGCTACGTGAAGGCCGGCTTCGCCATGGTGGACGCCATGCTGCGCGCCCGCTCCGCCGGCCGCAGCATCACCACCCAGGTGCGCGCCGAGGCCTCGTGCGAGAGCATGTGCTTCGGCGTCTATATGGCCGGCTTCCCGCGCCGGGCCGAGGCGGGCGCCACCTTCATGGTGCACGCCCCGCGCGACGAACGCAGCGGGGCGCTGTCGCTGCGCACCACCAACGAGATGATCGCGCGCCTCATCGGCCTGGGCACCGCGCCGGCCTGGATCCACGCGGTGGCGGAGCGCGGCGGCTTTTCCGGCCGCATGGACTTTGTGGTCCGCGCCGAGGAGCTGGCGCGCAGCGGCGCCAACGTGGTGACCGAGCTGGCGGCCCTCCACTGACGTGTCCTTCCGCGCCTTCCCGAACGGGCCTAGAGTCACGGAGCCGATCACCGGCTCCGTTCCTGTATGGGGAGGTCACGCCATGGGCATCGCGATCACGATGGAACAGTTCCTCGACCACAACACCGCGCACTACGACCTGATGCGGCATGCGCCCACGGAGTCGTCCCTGCGCACGGCCGAGGCCAGCCACATCCCCGGCGATTGCCTTGCCAAGGGGGTGGTCCTGAAGGACGAGATTGGCTACCTGCTGGCGGTGCTGCCGGCCACCCATCACATCCGCATGGCCGAGCTGGAGGCCCGCACCAACCGCCACCTGCACTTGGCGGCCGAGCCGGAGATGCAGGCGCTGTTCCGCGACTGCGCCCGCGGCGCGGTGCCGGTGACGGGTGCGGCCTACGGCATGGACATGATCATCGACGACAGCCTCGCCGCCCAGCCGGACGTCTACTTCGAGGGCGGGGATCACGAGACGCTGGTCCACATGGACGGCGGCGAGTTCAACCGCCTGTTTGCCCGGGTTCCGCATGGGAATTTCAGCGTTCACATGTGATTCCGGGCGGTCTCGTTGCGTCGTGCCGCACCGGGTACCACCGAGCACCAACTGACGTTCCGCCATCACATGGCTTAAGGCGCTTCCTGTACACCCGCCGTCTCCGATATCAGGAAATGTGACCGGGGCGCATTCCCGAACACGGGAATGCGCCGCTAGAAAAGGTCGGTGCGACGCTCCGCGGGCAGGGGGAACCATTCTTGCATGAACTGAATGTCGGGCTGTCTTCAAGACGGCCCGATGCGAGCAAGAATGGGACGACGACGGTGGTCCGGACACACGTGCCAATACTGACGAGCGATGCTGCCCAGGGGATACGGCGCCTCAGCCGCGGCCTGTTCGCGTTGGTTTTGCTGCTGCTGGCGGCGCTGGCCAGTATGGCGCTGCCGTCCGACGCCATGGCGCAGACCACCGGGTCGAACATCCGTCAGACCAAGCACAACCTGTCGAAGAACGCCCCGGCCGGCAACACCGTGCGCTCCACCGACGTCGACCAGGTCTGCGTCTTCTGCCACACGCCGCACGCCGCCACCAAGGACGCCCAGGGCGCGGCGGCCGGCCCGCTGTGGAATCGCAAGCTGTCCACCCAGACCTACACGCCGTACAGCTCGTCCTCGCTGGACGCGACCGGGCTGGGCCAGCCGGGCGGCAGCTCCAAGCTGTGCCTGTCGTGCCACGACGGCACGCTGGCCATCGGCCAGATCAGCGTGCTGAACGGCAAGCCCAATCAAACCGCAACCATGCAGGGCACCTCGACCTGCGCCGACGGCTCGGCCGGCTGCATGCCGGTGGGCAGCGGCGCCACCAGCGGCTACACCCGCCGCCTCGGCACCGACCTGACCAACGACCACCCGATCTCCTTCACCTACGACGACGCGCTGGCCACCCGCGACGGCGAACTGCGCACGCCCACCCAGTCCGGCGGCGCTCCGCGCCTGATCGACAGCCGCGCCATCGGCTATCGGCCGACGCTGCCGCTGGAGAACGGGCAGATGCAGTGCACCACCTGCCACGACCCGCACCTCTACGACCCCGCCGACGCCAACCGCAAGTTCCTGCGCCTGAACCGCACGCAGAAGAACGCGCCGCCCAGCGGCACCACCTTCAACGTCACCAACGACATCATCTGCCTGGCCTGCCACACCAAGGAAGGCTATGCGGAGAGCGCCCACGCCAATAGCACGTCCGCCATCGAACAGTACACCGACGCCGCGGCCGACGCGCGCGGCTTCCCGCGCGGCACCAAGGTGTGGCAGGCGAGCTGCCTGAACTGCCACGACACGCACACCATCCAGGGCGCGCGCCGCCTGCTGCGGGGCGGCGCCGACGGCGCCGGCAACGCCAAGTCGGAGGAGGTCTGCTACACCTGCCATTCGGCGTCGGGCAACACGGTGCTGACCACGGTGACCGAGGTGCCGAACGTGCGCACCGATTTCGAGATGGGCGCTCCCGGCTCGCACATGCCGATCAACACCGGTGGCACCGAGGCGCACGACATCGGCACCGGTGCCGCGCTGTCCGGCAAGGACGGCATCGAGACCCAGGCCAGGCTGGGCGACCGCCACGTCGAGTGCGCCGACTGCCACAACCCGCACCGCGTGCGCAAGGCCAAGCAGTTCGACGGCTCCAGCTCCACCGGCACGGCGGGCACGCACACCCACGACGACACCGGCAGCACCGCGCACTCCAACATCATCTCCGGCGCGCTGCGCGGGTCGTGGGGCGTCGAGCCGACCTACGGCGGGACGCTGACCAACGCCTTCGGCAACAACCCGACCGGCTTCACGGTGAAGCGCGGCGACCCCGGCGTCAGCATCGCCACCGACGTCGACCAGACCTACGTCACGCGCGAGTACCAGATCTGCCTGAAGTGCCACTCCAACTACGCCTACGGCACCAACCCGCCGATCCTCGGCTCGTCGAGCGGCGGCACGACGCAGTACTTCACGCAGTCGGAGAACGGCGGCACCTGGACCGGTTCGACGCTCTACACCAATCAGGCGATGGAGTTCCAGGGGCCGACCAACGACAAGGGTGAGCAGACCGGCACCGGCGGCGTGACCAACAACCACCGCTCCTGGCATCCGGTGATGACGCCCACCGGCCGCGACGTCACCACCCGCAACAGCATGAGCGCCAACACTTGGCTCGGCCCGTTCAGCAAGGCGGTGGGAACGCAGACCATGTACTGCACCGACTGCCACGGCAATTCGGTGACGACGGCGGGCACGGTGAAGCCGGAGGGCAACACCGGCACCAACGAGAACGGCAACCCCTGGGGGCCGCACGGTTCGGGCAACAAGTTCATCCTGAAGGCGCCGTTCAGCGACAACACCGGCTCGGGCGCCACCAACGACCTGTGCTTCCACTGCCACAAGGCGGCCGACTACACGAGCGCCAACGCCTCGGTGCGCAGCGGCTTCTGGGACAACAACACCGGCAAGGGCAACCTGCACGCCTACCACAACGACCGCATCGCCAACGTGAACAGCGGCAACACCAGCAAGTTCAGGTGCACCTACTGCCACGTCGGCGTGCCGCACGGCTGGAAGAACAAGGCGCTGCTCGCCAACCTGAACGACGTCGGGCCGGAGGTCGGGCTGGCGGCCGGGACCAGCGTCAGTTTCTCCGGCAAGCGCTACTATCGGGCGCCGTACTACATGGGCGCCATCCTGCGGGTGCGGAACTGGAAGAAGAGCGGCCAATGGGCCGACACCGACTGCGGCCCGACCAGCGGCACCTACGGCAAGGACTGGATGAAGTCGGCCTGCGCCAACATTCCCTGAGCCATGGCGTCGGTTTGAAGCATTGAAGAGAGGAAAGATGAAGGATCGGACGAGGCGGACTGGGTGCGTGACGGCGGTCGCGGTGGCCCTTCTGGCGGCCGCGGCGCACGCCGCCGAACCGCCGCGCGACCTGCTGCCGCAGAAGTTCCGCTTCGTGGACCAGCTGATCGAGCGCGCCCGCGCGCTCGGCGGGTCGCTGGACGAGCCGCTGCGGCTGCGCGGTCAGGCGGAGGAGGCGGTGAAGGCCGGCAAGGGGCCGGAGGCCGACCAGCTGCTGTCGGCGGCGCTGCGCCATCTGGCTCAGAACAACCTGTCGGCCGGGCCGAACGGTGCGGTCGTCCAGGCCGAAAGCCGCCGCCGCGTCGGCGAGCTGATGGAGGGCGTCGGCGTCTACAGGGAGGCGCTGGGCGAGGCGGTGCGGCTGAAGGGCGCGGCGCTGGCCAGCGTGGTGGACATGCCGAAGGTGGAGGCGCTGGTGGCGCAGGCGCGCACGCTCGCCGACGCCGGCAAGCCGCGCGACGCGCTGGGCCCGCTGGTCGAGGCGCACGGCAAGCTGGAGGCGGCGGTGGTGCGGTTGCGCTCCAACGACACGGTGACCTACAGCCGCGTCTTCCGCACGCCGCAGGACGAGCTGCGCTTCGAGACCGCGCGCTTCGAGGGCAACCGCGAGCTGATCGCGCGGGCGCTGGACTCCGGCTTGGCCGCGCCGCAGCGCGCCCGCCTGATCGCCGCCCGCGACGACGCCGCCAGGCTGGCCGACGCCGCCCAGGCTCTGGCGAAGGCCGGCGACGTCAAGGCGGCCATCCGCAGCGTCGAGCAGGCGAACGGCAAGATCCTCGACGTGGTGATGGCGCTGAGCCGGGAGTGAGGGGACTGGAAGCTCCCCGCTCAGTGCATCCCGTCGCAGGTGCGGGCGCGCAGCCGTTCTCGCACGGTGTCGATCAGGTCGCGCAGGCCGTCGTGGGAAATCCGGTCGCGTTCCAGCAGTAGGTGCAGAATCGGGTCGTCGAGGAGATCGGCCAGGGCCGGCTCCGGCGCGGGGTGGGGCATCGTGCTCTCGTGCGTCTGGTCGTGTGCGGAACGGTGGGAAGGGGTCCAACCCCGGCCCGGCTCCGTCGGGACACCGATGACGGAACGCGCCGGGACGGCCGAAGCCGGCCGTCATGGCCGGGGTTGGATCGCTAACCCTCCACCGTTTCCTCCCATGAGCCCGGTTCCTTGCCGAACGGCTCGTTTGGTTGACCAGAGATTAACAAAAGCGCCCGGCCGCCTCCATGACCCAGAGGGCAGAGATGCACGGCCGGGTTGTCATCCCTCGGGCGGAGACGGATTGCCGCACTACTTCGTGTCGAGCGTCTGCGCGTAGGCGCCGAGGTTGGCCAGGGTTTCCGGCTCCATCCAGATGTTGGCCGGCATGGCCTCGCCGGGGCGGCCGCTGCGGATCTTGTGCAGCAGGCGCGCGGGGTCCTCGACGGCGACGGTGCCGACGTAGGACGGAGCGCTGGAGCTGCCGAAGTTCTGCGCCTTGCCGTCGTAGCCGTGGCACGTGGCGCAGAGGTTCTGGAACATCGCCTTGCCGCGCGCCGGGTCGCCCTTGAACCTCGCCGTGGCCGGGTCGATGAAGCGCGCGGTGTCGACCTGCCCCTTGGAGACGAACAGGCCGAGGCGGCGGGCCGCGGCGTCCGGCATCACGTCGGGGGTGTAGCGGTGCGTCGCGTTGCGCAGGATCGCCACGACCGCTTCCGGGTCGGCGCTGGCCATGCCGGATATCCCCTTGATGCCGGTGGCGTGCGGGCCGGTTTTGAAGGCGCCGTCGGCGCCCTTGTAGTCCCAGCCGTGGCACTCCACGCAGCGCCAGGTGTCGGCTCCCTTGGCCGGGCCGCCCTTGGGGTAGGAGACGTGCGTGCGCGCCGGCAGGTTCTGGTCGAGGATCTCCGCCCACTGGTCGTACATGCGGCCCCCGAAGGCGATCAGCCACTCCTCGCTGGGGTCGGTGGGGGTGCCCTTGATCCAGGGATCCTGGTAGGCGGCGCGCTCCTGGTGGACGTGCTCCTGCGCGGCGGCCGGGGCGACGAACGCGGCGAGCAGGCCGGCGGCGAGAAGGGCGGGGATTCTCATGGTGGAACCTTCCGTGGGGGAGGGGATCAGCCGGTGTAGGCGCCCGGCGTCTCGGCGCCGAACCACGCGGCGGCGACCGCCAGCAGGAACGGGACGAGGCACAGCGCGCCCAGCAGCACCGGACGCAGCGCGGCGGGCACCGGCGCGCGGTCGGCCAGCGCGTCGGCGAAGACGATGGGAAGCAGCAGCGCCACCGCCAGAGGGGACGCCTTGGTGAACAGCAGCAGTTGACCGGCCAGCACCGGCACCAGCGCCGCCAGCCCCAGCACTGCGACGCCGACCGGCTGGCGCTGGCGCGGCCAGTTGGCCAGCAGATAGCCGCCGGTCGCCGCCGCGACGGCGAGCGCCAATTGCAGGATCGACGCCGAGCCGCCGAGCAGGGCCACCACGCCGGTGCCGACCGCGGCGGCGACCAGGGTGACCGGCAGGGTCACGCCCTTGTCCGCCTGCCGCTCCAGCCGCGCCATGAACACGACGGCGCCGAGCGCCGTCCCGGCCAGCTCCAGCCACGTGAGCATGGCCCCGCCGCGCATCAGCACCGGCAGGGCCAGCCACACCAGCGCCGCGACCGGCGCCAGCGCCATGACCGCAACCCGCGGCGCCTGGCGCGCGTGGGCGGCGTCCAGCGCGACGCCCAACGCCAGCAGCCCGACCGCGACGTAGAGCAGCTTCTGCTGCGCCGACACCGGCGGCAGCGGCGGCAGGCCGAGCGTGATCAGGTGCGAGGCGAGGTAGGCCACGCCCATGGCGACGGCGGCGCCCCAGCGCAGCCGGAGAGGGCGCGCCGCCAGACACAGCACGAGGGCCAGTACCAGGGGCAGCAGGCCGCTCTGCACGGCGGGATTGACGAGGATCTGGTCCAGCATGGCCTTCGCTCAGGGGAAAAGCTCGCGGGGGGGAAACTCGCCGTGCCACGTGCAGTAGCCGCGGTCAAGACGCGTCTCGTAGGTCCAGGCGCCGCGGGCGAAGCGGTACAGCCCGTAGATCTCGCGGAAGCCCTCCTCGCTGACGTCGTCGGGGGTGCAGGACAGCTGCAGGATCTCGGCGCCGGCCGGGCCGGGCAGGATGCGCCAGTCGGACGTGCCGGCGTGCTGCAGCTCGACCGGCAGCTCCTCGCCGGTCAGCGTGTCGATGGCGCGCAGCGGCCGGATGCGGCCGTCGACGACCGCCATGGCCACGCCCAGGGTGCCGTTGAAGGAGCCGAAGCCGCCCTGGTGCACCAGCACCAGGAACTCGTCGGATCGCGTCGAGGTCAGCGCCACCGGCAGCAGGTTGGCGAATGGGGAATTGAGGGGAAGCTCCGCCACCGTGTCGCCGCCGCGGTCGACGATGCGCAGCTGCGCCGGGATCAGCCACTGGCCGAGGACGGAGCGCTCGACGGCCGGGACGGCGGTGGTGCCGAACCAGTACATCTGCTCGTACTCGCGGCGCAGCGGGCCGGGAATGCGGCCGTCGATCATCATCTCCAGCGCGCCGTCCACGCCGTGGACCTTGCGGTCCAGCGGGAAGTGGGCGGTGATCGTGTAGCCGTGCGGGCCGAGGAACCGCCAGGCCTCCAGCGCGTCGGCACCGGCCGGCAGCAGCGCCAGCGCGGCGAGCGCGGCGCATCGCCGGAAGCGGCGCGGGACGGTCTCTGGCTCGGCCGATGGCATCGGGTGGGGGCTCGCGGGAAGGCGGTTGGGGCGGTGCACCGGGGTGGGATAGCAACGCCCATGCCATGCCGGCCTGTGACGGTGGCGCGCCATGTGCATCGCCGGCGTGCGATCCACACCGAGACCGGCACCCATGAGCCTGACCCGCCGCCGCTTCCTGACCATCGCCGCCGCCGCCGGCCTGAGCGGCCTGGCGCCCCGCGCACGCGCCGAGGACGCGGTGCGCTGGGCCGGCACCGCCCTGGGCACCGAGGCCAGCCTGACGCTGCACGGCACCGGGCGCGCGGAGGCGGCGCGCGCCATCGGGCTGTGCTTGGTCGAGTTGGCGCGGCTGGAGCGCATCTTCAGCCTGTTCCGGGCGGATTCGACGCTGTCCCGCCTCAACCGCGACGGCCGCCTGGACTCCCCGCCGGCCGAGCTGGTCGAGGTGCTGGAGGCGGCGCGGCGTGTCCACGCCCTGTCCGGCGGCGCCTTCGACCCCACGGTGCAGCCGTTGTGGGACCTCCATTCCCGGCACTTCGCCACACCCGGCGCCGACCCGGCCGGACCGGACGAGGCCGCCGTCGTCGCGGCGCGCGCGGCGGTGGGAATGGACGGGCTGGCGTTCTCCGCGCGGGGAATATTTTTCTCGAAAGCGGGAATGGCGGTGACGCTGAACGGCATCGCCCAGGGCTACGTCACCGACCGCATCGCCGACCTGCTGCGCGGCCAGGGCTTCCGCCATGTGCTGGTGAACATAGGCGAGCTGAGCGCGCTCGGCCCCCGCGCCGACGGCACGCCGTGGCGCGTCGCCGTCGAAGGGCCGGGCGAGGACCTTGCCCTCGACCTCGCCGACCGGGCGGTCGCCACCTCCAGCGGGCTGGGCACGCCGTTCGACGCGTCCGGCCGCAACCACCACATCTTCGATCCGGTCACCGGGCGCAGCAGCCACGAGGCGCGCCGGGTGACCGTCGTCGCGCGCGACGCCACCACGGCCGACGCGCTGTCCACCGCGCTGTGCGTGCTGCCGACGGAGCGGGCGCGCGCCTGCTTCGCCGCCGCCTCTTCAAACGTTGCCGGCGCGCTCGCCGCCCACATCGTTCCGGCCTCCGGCCCGATGATCCGGCTCGGCGCTGCCTGAAGGGAGACACGATCCCATGCACCGTTTCGCCAACCCCGCCCGCTTTCTGCGCATCGCGGCCGTGATCCTGCCGTGGAGCGCGGGGGCCACCGTCGTGCTGCTGGTGCTGGGGCTGTACCTCAGCCTGCTCGCCTCGCCGCCCGACTACCAGCAGGGCGAGACGGTGCGCATCATGTACATCCACGTGCCGGCCGCCTGGATGAGCCTGTTCGTCTACACCAACATGGCCATCGCCGCCG
>NZ_JBOZRT010000097.1:0-36578 GCF_050789165.1 Azospirillum sp. | reverse complement strand
GCGCAAGATCATCGTCATCCTCAATGCCATGGTCCGCGACGGCAAGCCCTGGGAGCACGCCACCGGGTAACCTCAACAACATGGTTGCTCCCCCGCTCTCGGCGGATCAAAGATCCGCCTGCCGCGTCAGCGCAAACCAGAGGTTTGCGCGAGAGCGTTGCGGTGGAGGGGGCAGAACGGCGGAGTTCCCTCCCCCGCAAAGCGGGGGAGGGTTAGGGAGGGGGCACACGGCACCGACTTCCCGCTTCCGTCCGCGCGGCCGTTCCGCTACCTCTCGCCCATGACCGCCATCACCGAGGCCGCCCCGGCCAAGCTGAACCTGTACCTGCACGTGCTCGGCCGCCGCGTCGACGGCTATCACGAGCTGGACAGCCTCGTCGCCTTCGCCGGCGTCGGCGACCGGCTGACCGTCTCCCTCGCCGAGAGCGGCCCGCACCTCGCCATCACCGGCCCCTTCGCCGCCCCGTTGCGCGCCGAGGACCCCGCCGGCAACCTGGTGACCCGCGCCGCGGTGGCGCTGGCGGAGCGGCTCGGCCGCGCGCCGGCGGTGCGCATCGAACTGGAGAAGACCCTGCCGGTCGCCTCCGGCATCGGCGGCGGCTCGGCGGACGCGGCGGCGTGCCTGCGCGCGCTGGCGCGGCTGTGGGGCGTGCCCGCCGACGCGCCGGACCTCTACGAGATCGGCGCGCGGCTCGGCGCCGACGTGCCGGTCTGCCTCGCCGGGCGGCCGGCCTATTTCGGCGGCGTCGGCGACGAACTCGCCCCCGCCCCCGCCCTGCCGGAGACGCACGTGGTGCTGGTCAACCCCGGCGTGCCGGTGCCGACCCCCGCGGTGTTCAAGGCGCGCCGCGGCGACTTCTCCGCCGCCGCCCGCTTCGCCGAGGCACCGGCGACCGCGGCGGAACTCGCGGCGCGGCTGGCCCAGCGCCGCAACGACCTGACGGCCCCGGCGCTGAGCGTCGCGCCGGTGATCGCCACGGTGCTGGAGGCGCTGGCCGCCACGCCCGGCTGCCTGCTGCCCCGCCTGTCCGGCAGCGGCGCCACCTGCTTCGCGCTCTACGCCACGGCGGCGGAAGCGCAGGGCGCGGCGGAACGGCTGGCGCGGCCCGGCTGGTGGGTGACGGCGACGCAGCTGACGGCGTAGCCCAGGTTCGTTCTTGATTTGTTCGCGCGCGTCTGGCACCGTCGTCCCCATGGTGGACGAACTTCCCGACCGTGGCCGCAAGGGACGGGGCGCCGTCAGCAACCGCAGCGGCCGGTTCGAGCCGCACGCGCGGGTGTCCGTGGACGATGGCTGGACCTTCGACGACGACCACGACCCGCCGCCGCTGCGCACGACGCTGAGCGTCGACACCAGCCGCACCATCATCACCCGCAACAGCTCGCCGGACATTCCGTTCGACCGCTCGATCAACCCGTACAAGGGATGCGAGCATGGCTGCGTCTATTGCTTCGCGCGGCCGACGCACGCCTATCTCGGCCTGTCGCCCGGCCTGGATTTCGAGACGAAGCTGTTCCACAAGCCCGACGCGCCGGACCTGCTGAAGAAGGAGCTGCGCGCCAGGGGCTACACCGTCGCGACGATGGCGCTGGGCGCCAACACCGACCCCTACCAGCCGGTGGAACGCGACCTCGGGCTGACCCGCCGCATCCTGGAGGTGCTGGACGAGGCCAACCACCCCGTGGCGCTGGTGACCAAGTCGGCGCTGGTGCTGCGCGACCTCGACATCCTCGCGCGGATGGCGGCGCGCAACCTGGCGCACGTCTGCATCTCGGTGACGACGCTGGACCGCGGCCTCGCCCGCCGGCTGGAGCCGCGCGCGGCCACCCCGCCGCGCCGGCTGGAGGTGATCCGCGAACTGAGCCGGGCCGGGGTGCCGGTGGCGGTGCTCGCCTCGCCGATGATCCCCGGCCTGACCGACCACGAGCTGGAATCCATCCTGGAGGCGGCCGCCGCGGCGGGGGCGAGCGGCGCCAGCTACATCCTGGTGCGCCTGCCGCTGGAGATCTCCGGCCTGTTCGAGGAGTGGCTGCGCACCCACGCGCCGCAGCGCGCCGACCGGGTGCTCAGCCTGATCCGCCAGTGCCGCGGCGGCGCGCTGTACCAGTCCGGCTTCGGCCGGCGCATGGCGGGCCAGGGACCGTATGCCGAACTGCTGTCCAGGCGCTTCCGGCTGACCGCCGAACGGCTGGGGCTGGGCGGACGCTGGCGGGAGCTGGACACCGCGTCGTTCCGCCCGCCGCCGATGCCGGGGGACCAGCTGAGCCTGCTGTGAGTGGACAGGCGCCCGAGCCGGGCCCCCACGGCGCAAGCAAGAAATCCCGTGCAATCCGCGCCAAAATCCGTGAAATCCGTGTGCCCCCTGTTGTCCGCAAGGATCCCCGCCGGATGCTCCGCCTGATCCCCCTCCTCGCCCTGTTTCTCGCGGCCCCGGCCGCGGCCGCCAGCTTCCCGTGCGCCAAGGCCGGAACGCCGACGGAGAAGGCGATCTGCGCCGACGCCGCGGTCTCCGCGCTCGACGAGCGGCTCGCCAAGGGGTTCAAGGACGCCATGCAACGGCTGAACGCCAACACCGACGGCGCCGTCCAGGCGGCGCTGAAGGCCGACCAGAAGGCGTGGCTGGCCGAGCGCAACGCCTGCGGCGCCGACGCCGCCTGCCTGCGCGGCCAGTACGAGCGGCGGGTGGCGGTGCTGGGCTTCAAGCCGGACCCCGGCGCCCCCTCGCCCGCCGACCCGTTCGTCGGCCGCTTCGACCATGGCGGGATCCTGGAGGTGGCGGCGCTGCGCCTGCGCGACGGCACGCTGGCGGTCAACATCTTCGGGGCGGAACCGACGGCCGGCCGGTGGATCTGCGGCTTCGAGGGCATCGGCCGGCCGGGCGCCGACGGCGCGCTCGTGGTCGGCACCCCCGACGCGGAGGGCAACGGCGTCGTCCTTCAGCGCATCGCCACCGGCGTGCGCATCGCCGACAGCGACGCCAACCGCGCCGCCAGCGGCAACTGGTGCGGCATGAACGGCAGCTTCCTCTTCGACTACGCGCGGATGAAATGATGAACCGCCCCGACCTTTCCCTCGAACTGGAGTACGGCCCGGACGCCGTGGTCTGCGGAGTCGACGAGGTCGGCCGCGGGCCGCTCGCCGGCCCGGTCATGGCCGCCGCCGTGGTGCTGCCCCCCGGCGGCCTGCCGGAGGCCATCGCCGGCCGCATCCACGACAGCAAGAAGCTCACCGCAAGCAAGCGCGAGGAGCTGGCGCCGCTGATCCGCGAGCACGCGCTGGCCGTCTGCGTCGCCGAGGCGTCGGTGGCGGAGATCGACGACATCAACATCCTGCAGGCCGCGCTGCTCGCCATGCGCCGCGCCGTGGAGGGGCTGGGCATCACCCCCACCCACGCGCTGGTGGACGGCAACAAGGCGCCCGCGCTCGCCTGCGCCGTGCGCACCGTGGTGAAGGGCGACAGCCGCAGCCTGTCGATCGCCGCCGCCTCCATCGTCGCCAAGGTCGAACGCGACCGCGTCATGATGGAGTTGCACGCGCAGTTCCCCGACTTCGCCTGGGACCGGAACGCCGGCTATCCCAGCCCTGCGCACCTCGCCGCACTCAAGCGGTTGGGGGCCACGCCGCACCACCGCACCAAATTTGGTCCCGTCTCTCAAGTTCTGGCGCTAAGGCGCTGACTCCCAAGACTCTTTTGAAAAAATCCCGTTGACGGCGACTCGGGCCTGAATCATGTTGGCCCAAGTGATTCGCTGAAAATTAGACGGGTGCGGGTATGCTGGAGCCGAATCGGATTCTCCTGGGGGACTGCGTGTCCCTGATGAACGGGCTTCCGGCCGGGTCGGTGGACATGGTCTTTGCCGATCCGCCCTACAACCTCCAGCTCGGCGGCGAACTGCTGCGCCCGAACCACACCCGCGTCGACGGGGTGGACGACGACTGGGACAAGTTCCAGGACTTCGCGACGTACGACCAGTTCACCCGCGACTGGCTGGGCGCGGTGCGCCGCATCCTGAAGCCGGACGGCTCGCTGTGGGTGATCGGCAGCTACCACAACATCTTCCGCGTCGGCTCGGTGCTGCAGGACCTGGGGTTCTGGATCCTCAACGACATCGTGTGGCGCAAGACCAACCCGATGCCGAACTTCCGCGGCACCCGCTTCGCCAACGCGCACGAGACGATGATCTGGGCGTCGCGCGACAAGGACGCGCGCTACCGCTTCAACTACGACAGCATGAAGAACCTCAACGAGGATCTTCAGATGCGCAGCGACTGGGTGCTGCCGATCTGCTCCGGCTCGGAGCGGCTGCGCGACGACAAGGGGCAGAAGGTCCACCCGACGCAGAAGCCGGAGGCGCTGCTCTACCGCGTCATCCTGTCGTCGACGCGGGTGGGCGACGTGGTGCTCGACCCGTTCTTCGGCACCGGCACCACCGGCGCGGTGGCCAAGCGCCTGGGCCGCAAGTGGATCGGGCTGGAGCGCGAGGAGGGCTACGCCAAGATGGCGCAGGCCCGCATCGACGCCACCGAGGAGGCGCCGGACCCCAGCCTGCTCGACGCCCCGCCGAAGCGGCAGGCGCCGCGCATCCCCTTCGGCGCGGTGGTGGAGCGCGGCCTGCTGCGCCCCGGCGTCACGCTGTACGACCTGCGCAAGCGGGTGGCGGCGCACGTCAAGGCCGACGGCACGCTGGTCGGCGTCAACCACCTGGGCAACCACGCCGGCTCGATCCACCGCGTCGGCGCCGCGATGACCGGCCTGCCGGCGTGCAATGGCTGGACCTTCTGGCACTTCGAGGACCACGGCCAGCTCAAGCCCATCGACGTGCTGCGCGAGCAGATCCGGGCGGAGAAGCACTGATCTTTTTCCCTCAGACGCCGGGCGGCCGCGTCCGCGGCCTTGGCTTCGCGGCCATGTGGCCGCGGGGCCTCAACGGCCCAGTCGCGCTCCGCGCTCCGTAACCCCAGCCCTGCGTCCACCGCACGGGCGTACGCTTGTCCGCGACGGGTACCGCGTGGTACCCGTTCGCCCATGAACAAGCTGTTTGCCGCCGTCACCGCGCCCCGCCTCGCCACCGCCACGGCGCTCAACCGCGTCTTCGTGCGCGACCTCGTCATGGACGCCTCGATCGGCGTCTACGACCACGAGAAGGTGGCGCCGCAGCGCATCCGCCTGAACCTCGACATGGAGGTCGTCGGCTCCGGCGTCACCGGCGAGGACGGCGTGAAGGCGATCCGCGCGATTGCGGGCGACGGCCACATCATGCTGGTCGAGACCCTGGCCGAGCGCATCGCCGCCCGCTGCCTGCAGGATGCCCGGGTGCGCCGCGTCACCGTGCGCGTCGAGAAGCTGGACGTCTTCCCCGACGCCGCCTCGATCGGCGTGGAGATCGAGCGCTCGCGCGGCTGACCCGCCCGCCTCGTCAATAAGTACAATTTTTCCGACCGCCGCGCGCGGCCCATCATTCCCCGTTGGAACCATCCATAAGCGGGGGAGGAAGGGCATGCTGAGAATCATGGGTTCGGCGCTCGCGGTCGCGGCGCTGGTCGCGCTTTCCGTGCCGGCGGACGCCCAGGCGGCCGGCAAGCAGGTCAAGGTGGTGGAGAGCGTCACGGTCGACGCGCCGCCCTCCAAGGTGTGGGGCGTGGTCGGCGACTTCAGCTCGCTCGGCTGGCACCCGGCGGTGAAATCGACCACCGCGCCGAACGGCAACGCGACGGGGTCCGAGCGCCGCGTCGACCTCGGCGGGCCGGTGCTGGTCGAGCAGCTCGTGCGCCGCAACGACAAGCGGCAGAGCCTCACCTACAAGATCCTCGACAACGGCGAGAACCAGAAGGTCCTGCCGGTGCAGCACTACGTCTCGACGATCCGCGTGAAGCCGTCCGGCAAGGGCAGCACCGTCACCTGGAGTTCGACCTTCGATCCGGCGCCGGGCAGCGACGCGGCCACCGCGAAGAAGGCGATCCAGGGCGTCTACCGCGGCGGCCTCGACAACCTGCCGAAGGTGGTCGGCAAGTCCTGAGGCGGATTGCGTCGTTTGAAGCCCCTCTCCCTTGACGGGAGAGGGGTTGGGGAGAGGGTGGCAAAGCGTTACTCCGCGGCCGTCCGGCCGCTACGCCCCCTCTCCCCAACCCCTCCCCCTCGCGGGGGGAGGGGCTTCACGGCAAAACGGACTCCGCGTAGGGCAGCGCCGCCACCTCCAGCACCAGCTTCTGGCGCAGGGCCGCGACGAAGGTCTCGCGGTCCAGCGCCGACTTGGTGAAGCAGTTGGCGCCGCCGATGACGTTCTCGGCGAAGTACTCCTCCAGCCAGGGGAACTCGTCGAGAATGGCCAGCGCGTTGATGGTGATGCCGCGCGCCGCCGCGCGGTCGCGCGCCTGAGCCGGGTCCACGCCGGCGTTCGAGAAGCCGTTGGCCACCAGATCGATCACCTGCCGCTCCGAGCGTACGCCGCCGGTGCCGAAGAGGCGCGCCGCCTCCTCGATGGCGCTGCCGATGGCGGTGGAGTCCGCCCTGCCCTCGCGCGGGGCCGCCAGGATGCGGCCGGCGAAGGCCTGGGAGTCCTCGGGGCTGGCGATCACCGTCCACGGCACCAGCACGTGCAGCGACTTCGGCCCGGAGAACGCCGCCAGCGTCACCGCCACCCCGCGCGCCGCCAGCGCCTCGGCCACCTCAGGGTCGGCGAAGGCGGCGGCGTGGCCACGCAGCTGGAACTCCAGGTCGCCCACCGTGATGCTGGCCGAGCCGTCCACCAGCAGCACCAGCTCCAGCCCGACGGACGGCAGGGGCTGCGGCTTGCGGCCGGGCACGGGCTGCGCGGCGGCGGGCAACGCGGCCAGCAGGAGGGCGATCAGCAGCAGGCGTTTCAGCATCGGCAACCCGGACCGTCAGACGTGCGCCAGCGCGTGCCGGACGACCTTGCGCATCACCGAGGGGAGCGCCTGGTCGCCCAACCGGTCGACCGGCACCCAGATTCCCTCGGCCTTCGTCCAGTCGGCCCCGGCGCGGCCGGCGAGCACCTGAAGTTCCAGGTGAAAATGGCTGAAAGTATGGCGGACCATGCCCGGCAGCTCCCGCCACGCCACATCGAGCGGCGGGCTTCGGCCCGGCTCCCAGCCCGACGACGGCACCTCCGCCATGCCGCCCAGCAGCCCCTCCTCGACCCGGCGGCGCAGCAGGACCGAACCTTCCGGGTTGAGCAGCCAGTAGGCGGTGCCGCGGCGCGTCGGCTTGTCGGCCTTGGCGGACTTGCGGGGAAGCTCCTCCTGGATGCCGGCGGCGCGGGCGGCGCAGGACTCCGCCACCGGGCAGAGCATGCACTTCGGCTTGCGCGGCGTGCACACGGTGGCGCCGAGGTCCATCATCGCCTGCGCGTAGTCGCCGGCCCGCTGCCGCGGCGTCAGCGTCGCGGCCAGCGCGCGCAGCTTCGGCTTCACGCCGGGTAGCGGTTCCTCGACGGCGAACAGGCGGGCGACCACGCGCTCGACGTTGCCGTCCACCACGGTGGCGGGGCGGCCGAAGGCGATGGCCGCGATGGCCGCGGCGGTGTAGGCGCCCACCCCCGGCAGCTCCAGCAAGCCCGCCTCGGTGTCCGGGAAGCGCCCGCCGTGCTGCTCCGCCACCGCCTGGGCGCACTTGTGCAGGTTGCGCGCCCGCGCGTAGTAGCCGAGGCCGGCCCACGCCACCAGCACCTCGTCCAGCGAGGCGGCGGCCAGATGCTCCACCGTCGGCCAGCGCTCGGTGAAGGCGCGGAAGTACGGCGCCGCGGCCGGCACCGTGGTCTGCTGGAGCATGATCTCCGACAGCCAGACGCGGTAGGGATCGGCGTAGGCGCCCGGCGCGCTGCGCCAGGGCAGGTCGCGGCGCTGGCGGTCGTACCAGGGGAGCAAGCGGGCGGCGATCTGAAGCGTATCCGTCATAGGGCTGACACATAGCGATGCGCATGATCCTGCGAAAGGGTCACGGCTCCGGCTCTGGCATCGCCGCGTCCGGCGCGCTAGGTTCTCGGCCACGGGGCAAGGATGGACGGGTGGAATGGCGGGACCGCGTCTGATCGGCCGCACGGTGCCGGAAGTGGCGGGCAAGGCGCTGGGCAAGAAGGGCCTCGCCTTCGGCGCGCTGATCACCGACTGGCCGAGCATCGTCGGCCACCAGTTGGCGCTGCGCACGCAGCCGGACAAGCTGGTCTTCCCGCGCGGCAAGCGCGAGGACGCGACGCTGCACGTCCGCGCCATGGGCGCCATCGCGCTGGAGCTGCAGCACCTGGAGCCGCTGATCATCGAGAAGATCAACGGCTTCTTCGGCTACAAGGCGGTCTCCCGCCTGCGCCTCGTGCACGCCGCCCCGGTCGCCACGAAGACCCTGCGCGCGCCGCAGCCCCGGCCGCTGAGCATGGACGAGGAAATCACCGTCATGTCCGCCACGGCCACCATCGAGGACGAGGGCCTGCGCGAAGCGCTGGAGCGCTTCGGCCGTTCGTTGCTGGGCAGACGGAAGTGATTCACCATGGTGGGGGCTTGCCGCCTCCGCCGCACCCGCTATAATCCCCCACATTTAGTATCCAGGAGGCCAAGGTGCGCCGATACGTAGCAGCCGCTTTCGGGGCGTTCGCCCTGTTCGCCACGATGGCCCTGACCGGCGGCCCCGCCGCCGCGCAGGCGACCATCGACACCACGAAGGCGCTGGGCGAGCGCGTGCTGGGCGACCCCAAGGCGCCGGTCACCATCCTCGACTACTCGTCGATGACCTGCCCGCACTGCGCCCGCTTCCACACCGAGACGCTGCCGAAGATCAAGGAGACGTACATCGACACCGGCAAGGCCAAGCTGGTGTTCCGCGACTTCCCCTTCGACCAGTGGGCGCTGCGCGCCTCCATGCTGGCGCGCTGCGCGCCGCCGGAGCGCTACTTCCCGCTGCTCGACGTGCTGTTCAAGGGGCAGGCGCAGTGGGCCTCGGCCAAGGACCCGGGCGCCGCGCTGACCCAGATCGGCAAGCTGGCCGGCCTGTCCGAGGCCACCATCAAGGCCTGCTGGGAGGACAAGGCGCTGGCCGACGGCATCCTCAACAGCCGCCTGGAAGGCCAGAACAAGGACAAGGTCGAATCGACGCCGACCTTCATCCTCACCAGCGGCAGCGGCACCACCAAGGTCGAGGGCGCGCAGCCCTTCGAGAAGTTCGCCGAAGCCATCGACAAGCTGGCCAAGTAAGTCAGGAACCCACCGGTGCATTTCTCGCGCCTCCGCCTGTCCGGCTTCAAGTCGTTCGTCGACAACACCGAGCTGGTGATCGAACCCGGCATGACCGGGATCGTCGGCCCGAACGGCTGCGGCAAGTCGAACCTGGTGGAGGCGCTGCGCTGGGTGATGGGCGAGACCTCCGCCAAGAAGATGCGCGGCGGCGACATGGACGACGTCATCTTCGGCGGCACGTCCAACCGTCCGGCGCGCAATCTTGGCGAAGTGTCGCTGACCGTCGACAACCGCTCGCGCACCGCGCCGGCCGGCTTCAACGAGCACGACGAGCTGGAGATCACCCGGCGGATCGAGCGCGGCTCGGGCTCCGACTACCGCATCAACGGCAAGCTGGTGCGCGCCCGCGACGTGCAGCTGCTGTTCGCCGACAACGCATCGGGCGCCAACTCGCCCGCCCTGGTCAGCCAGGGCAAGGTCGGCCAGATCATCAACGCCAAGCCGCAGGACCGCCGCATGCTGCTGGAGGAGGCGGCGGGCATCACCGGCCTGCACTCCCGCCGGCACGAGGCGGAGCTGCGCCTGAAAGCGGCCGAGGGCAACCTGACGCGCCTGGACGACGTCGTCGGCGCCATGGACACCCAGCTGCAGAGCCTGAAGAAGCAGGCCCGGCAGGCCAGCCGCTACCGCAACCTCTCCGAACAGATCCGCAAGGTCGAGGCGGTGCTCTGGCACCTGCGCTGGATCGGCGCACAGGCCGACCTGGAGCGCGCCCGCGCCGCCTTCGCCAAGGCGGAGGAGCATGTCCGCGGCCTGATGCTGTCGGTCACGCAGCTGACCTCCAGGCGCGCCGAGGACGCCGCCGGCCTGCCCGGGACGCGGCAGGCCGAAGCCGCCGCGGCCGCCGCCCTACAACGCCTCGTCATCGCCCGCGAGCAGCTGGACGCCGAGGAGCGCCGCGTCGCCGAGCAGCAGCGCGCCCTCCAGGATCGCCTGCGGCAGATCGCCGGCGACCTCGGGCGCGAGCAGGCGCTGGCCGCCGACGCCGGCGACGCGCTGACCCGCCTGGAGGAGGAGCGCGAACGCCTCCTCGAAGCCCAGGCCGACGAGGAGATGCTGGAGGAGGCCGCCCGCGAGGCGCTGGCCGGGGCCCGCGAGGCGGTCGAGGAGTTGGACCGCGATCTCACCCGCCTGACCGAACGGGTGGCCGCCGACGAGGCCCGCCGCGCCGCCACCCAGCGGCAGGTCGGCGAGTTGGAGGCGCGCGCCGCCACGCTCACCAGGCGCATCGGCGAGCAGCAGGTGCAGCGCGCCCTGCTGGAGCGGGAAATATCCTCCCGCCCCGACGTCGCCGAGGCCGAGCTGGCCGTCGAGGTGGCCGAGCAGCGCGTCGAGGACGCCCGCGAGGCCGCCGAGGCCGCCGAGCGCGCCAAGGCCGACTCCGAGCCTGCCCAGGCCCGCGCCCGCGACGCCCTGCACGCGGCCGAGGCGTGGCGCACGAAACTCAAGGCGGAGGATAAGGCGCTGTCGGAGCTGCTGGCCGCCGGCATCTCCGACCTGTTCCCGCCGCTGATCGACGCGGTGACCGTCGCCCCCGGCTACGAGGGGGCGCTGGCCGCCGCGCTCGGCGACGCGCTGACGGCGCCGCTGGACGAGGCGGCGCCGGTGCACTGGCGCGCCCTGCCGCCCCTGCCCGTCCCCGCCCTTCCGGCCGGGGCCGAGCCGCTGGCGAAGCACGTACAGGGGCCAGACGCGCTGGCCCGCGGTCTCGCCCACATCGGCGTGGTCGCCGACGCCGCCACCGGCGCGCTGTTCGCCCCCACGCTGGCCGCCGGCCAGATCCTGGTCAGCCGCGACGGCGGCGCGTGGCGCTGGGACGGTCTGGTCATCCAGGCCGGCGCGCCGACCGCCGCCGCCGTCCGCCTGAAGCAGCGCAACCGCCTGCGCGAGCTGCGCGAGGAGCTGGAGTCCGCCGAGGAGGCCGTCGAGCTGGCCCGCGAGGCGCTCGACGCCGCCCGCCAAGCCGCCGAGGACGCCGCCGTCCGCGACCGCCGCGCCCGCGACGCCGTGCGCGAGGCCTTCGCCGCGCTGAACGCCGCCCGCGACCGCCACGCCAAGCTGGCCCGCGAGGCCGACGCCGCCGCCTCGAAGCTCGCCGCGCTGGTCGAGGGCATCGAGCGGCTGGAGGCCGACCGCCGCGACGCCGAGACCCAGCTGGAGGACGCCCGCGCGCTGCTCGATCAGCTCGCCGACCCGCGCGAGGGCCGCGAGGCGGTCAACGAGAAGCGCGCCGCACTCGCCGAGCGCCGCACCGCCCAGGCCGAGAGGCAGAACGCGCTCGACCGCCTGACCCGCGACGCCCAGGCCCGGCGCCAGCGGCTCAACGCCATCCAGCACGAGATCTCGTCCTGGTCCACCCGTTCCCAGGGCGCCGGCGGCCGCGTCGGCGAGCTGGAGGAGCGCGCCGCGGCCGCCCAGGCCGAACTCGACCAGCTCGCCGGCCGCCCGGCCGAGATCGCCGGGGAGCGCCAGGACCTGCTGGCCCGCATCGCCGAGGCCGAACGCGCCCGCAAGCGCGCCGCCGAGGCGCTGGCCGAGGCCGAGGCCCGCCTGTCCGACACTGAGACCGCCCTGAAGACCGCCGAGGCCGGCCTCGCCGACGCCCGCGAGGCGCGCGCCCACGCCGAGGCCGCGGTGCAGGCCGCCGTCCAGCAGGGCCAGACGCTGACCGAGCGCATCGCCGAGCGCCTGGACTGCGCGCCCGAGCAGACCCGCGCCGCCGCCGAACTCGGCCCCGACGATCCGCTGCCCGACACCGCCGCCACCGAGTCCCGGCTGGAGAAGCTGGTCCGCGAGCGCGAGAACATGGGCCCGGTCAACCTGCGCGCCGAGCTGGAGGCCGCCGAGCTGGAGACCCAGATCGGCGCCCTGCACACCGAGCGCGAGGACCTGATCGCCGCCATCGCCCGCCTCCGCCAGGGCATCGCCAGCCTGAACCGCGAGGCGCGCGAGCGCCTGACCGCCTCGTTCGACGCGGTGAACCGCAACTTCCAGGAGCTGTTCACCACGCTGTTCGGCGGCGGCAAGGCCTATCTGGAGCTGGTCAACGCCGAGGACCCGCTGAACGCCGGCCTGGAGATCTACGCCAGCCCGCCGGGCAAGAAGCTGACGGTGCTGTCGCTGCTGTCGGGCGGCGAGCAGGCGCTGACCGCGCTGTCGCTGCTGTTCGCGGTGTTCCGCTCCAACCCGGCGCCGATCTGCGTGCTGGACGAGGTGGACGCGCCGCTCGACGAGGCGAACGTCAACCGCTTCTGCGACCTCGTGGAGGCGATCGCGCGCGCGGGCGACACGCGCTTCCTGATCATCACCCACCACCGCCTGACCATGGCGCGGGTGGACCGCCTGTTCGGCGTCACCATGGCCGAACGCGGCGTCTCGCAGCTGGTGAGCGTGGACCTCAGCGCCGCCGAGGAACTGCGCGGCGCGCAGGTGGCGTAAGAGCGCCTGACGCCAATCAGTTCCTTTCCGTCATCCCCGCGAAGGCGGGGATCCAGGAAGAGCCGCGACAGCGGCGACATGCGTCATGTGGCTCGCGGACGCGAGCACTGGATCCCCGCTTTCGCGGGGATGACGGAAAGGGTTGCCGAAACAAAAAAGGGCGCCCGCGGCGCCCTTACGTGTACTGGAGACCGAAGCGCCGCCCGCTTCGGGCGATGTCCTCGTTGAAGCCCTCGGAGACCCGGTCGTCCCCGCCCGAGGCGAGACAGAGCGTGACGTTGATGGCGCAGAGAATGGCGTGGTCGATCTGCTCGGGCTGCGCGTTGTAGCGCTTGATGGCTTCCAGAGCCCGGAGCACCGACGGAGCCATCGTTCCCCTCACACCAGCTGGGAACCGATTTGAAGCGCGAGCACCACCAGCACGCTGCCCCCGACGATGGTCACCGACCACCGTTCGGCGGCGGACCAACGCGACCAATCCCTGGTGAAGCTGCGCAGCATCTCCGCACCACATACGGAAGGGGTTATTGCTGCGTTGCAGTATGCCACCATCGAAAGGCTTAGTACAGGGAATTCTATATACGACTATGGTCGTAGTGACGTCAGCGCGCCGCCAGCACCTCCGCCACCACGAACGCCGGCAGCCGGCCCAGCGCCGCGTCGTCCCTGCCCGACTCCGCCAGCCAGCGGGCGTGCGCGTCCAGCGCGCGGCGGAGCAGGTCGGCCCGGCCGTCGAAGGGGGCGGCGCCCAGCGCGGCGTCCAGGCTGGTGAGGAAGGCCGGCAGCGAGTCCTCCTTGTCGGCGAGGCCGCGCTCGCGTCCCTTGGGATCGAACCAGGCGTCGGCGGGCGCGCTGTCCTCGCGCGGCGGAACCACCATGCCGCCGATGTAGCCGGTCGGCTGCACCACCTTCCAGCCCTTGGTGTTCGGCCCGGTCGTCCAGCCCAGCGCCCGCGCCACCGCGGCGTTCAGCTCGCGGTCCGGCGCGCGGGTGGTGATGCGCGCGATCAGCGCGGGGATGTCGTCGGTCATGCTGCCTCCGCGGTTTCGCGCAACTCTACCGCAAAGGGTGCGGCTTGCGCGCGCTTTCGGTCCGTCGCACGATGCCCGGCAAACAGGAAGGGACGGACAGCCGTGCAACACGCGGATTTCCTGATCGTCGGCGCCGGCATGGCCGGGGCTTCGGCGGCGTACGAACTGGCGGCGATGGGCAGCGTGCTGCTGCTCGAGCGCGAGGCGCAGCCGGGCTACCACTCCACCGGCCGCTCGGCGGCGCTGTACACGCAGACCTACGGGCACGCGGTGGTGCGGGCGCTGACGGTGGCGAGCTGGGACTTCTACAGCGGCCCGCCCGACGGCTTCTCCGAGCACCCGCCGCTGTCCCCGCGCGGCGTGCTGCTGATCGGCCGCGCCGACCAGACGGCGGCGCTGGACGCCGCCTTCGCCGAGGGCCGGCGCCTGACGCCGTCGGTGGAGCGCTGGGACGCGGCGCGGGCGCTGGCCCGCGCGCCGCTGCTGCGCGCCGACTACGTCGCCGGCGCCGTGTGGGAGCCCGAGGCGATGGACCTCGACGTGCACGCCATCCACCAGGGCTACCTGCGCGGGCTGAAGGCGCGCGGCGGACGGATCGTCACCGACGCCGGGGTGCAGGCTGTGGAGCGCCGCGGCGGGCTGTGGGTGGCCCGCACGCCGGGCGGCGACTACGCCGCGCCGGTGCTGGTCAACGCCGCCGGCGCCTGGGCCGACTCGCTGGCGGAACTGGCCGGCGTGCGGCCGATCGGGCTGGTGCCGAAGCGGCGCACCGCGCTGACCTTCGATCCGGTGTTCGACGATCCGGCCGAGGCCGCCGGCCTGGACGGCTGGCCCATGGTGATCGACGTGGACGAGACCTTCTATCTCAAGCCGGACGCCGGGCGGCTGCTCGCCTCCCCCGCCGACGAGACTCCGGTCGAGCCCTGCGACGTTCAGCCCGAGGAATGGGACGTGGCCGTGGCTGTTGACCGTGTCGAGCAGGCGGTCCGCTTCCGCATCCGGCGGATCGCGCACCGCTGGGCGGGCCTGCGCAGCTTCGTCGCCGACAAGGTGCCGGTGGTCGGCTTCGACGGCCAAGCGGACGGCTTCCTGTGGCTGGCCGGACAGGGCGGCTACGGCATCCAGACGGCGCCGGCGATGGCCCGCACCGCCGCGGCGCTGGCCAGCGGCGGCGGACTGCCGGCGGAGATCGCGGCGCTGGGCGTGACGGCGGCCGACCTGTCGCCGGACCGCCTGCGCTGAGGCGTGAGGAGGAGGTTGGAACCATGAGTCTCGGTCGCACCCTGCGCGCCCTGGCGGGCGTGAGCCTGCTGGTCGCCTGCGCCAACCCCGCGGCGGACCAGGCGTTGTACGCGCAATCCGCGCTGATCGGCATGCCGAAGGCGACCCTGCTGTCCTGCGCCGGCGTGCCGGACCGGCAGGCCACCGTCGGCAACCAGGAGTTCTTCACCTACCGCAGCGGGCGAATCACCTCGTACCCCGGTTCGGTGGGTCTGTGGGGCGGGTATTGGGGGCCGGGCTGGGGCGGCTGGGGCTATCCCGCCTACGACGCGGACATCCGTTCCACCACCTGCGAGGCCACCTTCACGCTGCGCAACGGCGCGGTGGAGCGGCTGGTCTACGGCGGCGCCCCGGGTGGAACGAGCACGCTGGGACAGTGCTACTACGTGGTGGGGAACTGCCTGGCGCAGGTCCCGCACGGCGCGCCGCAGACGGGACTGCAACCGGGACCACGCCCGCCGGCACCGGCACCTTAGAAAATGCGAATACTTTCGGCGGTCTGATCAAAGCGCGCGCTCCGCGGGGGTGCGGCACTCCGTCACTGTGGCAGAGGCGCCGCAATTTGGCAGAAAGGTCATGGACGTCTGGTATAACCACAGAAACTTTGGTAGTAACCCTGCCAACAAGTTTTGCCTGACCTTCTGACAACAATCTGCCTCGGAGCATAAAAAATCATGAGCATCCTGAAGCGCGCCGCCGCCGCCCTGCTGGCGACCACCGCCGTCGTCGCCGTCGCCTCCACCGCCCAGGCCCAGGAGTTCAAGGGCATCAAGGCCGGCGACATCGTCGTCCGCGCCCGCGGCGTGTGGGTCGCCCCCTCCGAGAGCGGCGACGTGAAGGCCGGCGGCACCAACATCGGCACCGTGAAGGTCGGCAACGACTTCATCCCCGAGGTGGACGCCACGTACTTCGTCACCCCGAACATCGGCCTGAACCTGATCGCCGGCACCAGCCGCCACAAGGTCACCGCCGACACCGTGCTCGGCCCGGTGAACGTCGGCAAGGTGTCGCTGCTGCCGCCGGTGCTGACCGTCACCTACCACCCGCTGCCGAACCTGCAGTTCAGCCCGTACGTGGGCGCCGGCATCAACTACACGATTTTCTACAATGAGGATGCCGCCGGCGGCGTCATCAACTCGACGAACTACAAGAACCGCTTCGGCTGGGCCCTGCAGGCCGGTGCCGACTTCTACCTGACCGACAACCTGCTGCTGAACATCGACGTCAAGAAGGTCTTCCTGAAGACCGACGTGAACATCGGCTCGGCCGTCGGCCCGCTGAGCTCGAAGGTCACGCTGAACCCGTGGCTGGTCGGCGTCGGCGTCGGCTACAAGTTCTGATCATAAGTCCCCGCCCACCGGGCGGAGGACGCGAGGATTGGGCCGGGTACCCCCAAGGGTGCCCGGCCCTCTCTTTTTTGTGGCTTCTCCGCCCCCACCTTCTGATGTGAGCTTCATCGGATGAAGCCGCCCTTGCGAGGAAGGACGCCCCATGCACGTTGCCGCGGTGTTGAAGAGGAAGGGTACCGACATCGTTTCCGTCCACTCCGATGATCCCATCGGCGCCGTCGCCCGCATGCTGGCCGAGCGCCGCATCGGCGCCGCCCTGGTGATCGACGGCGGCGCCCCGGTGGGCATCCTGTCGGAGCGCGACATCGTGCGCGGCGTGGCGAAGCATGGCGCCGGCGCCCTTCAGCAGCCGGCCGCCACCCTGATGACCCGCGACCTGGTGACCTGCCGGCCGGACGACACGGTGGCGCACGTGATGGCGGTGATGTCGGAACGCCGCATCCGCCACCTGCCCGTCATGGACGACGGGCGGCTGGCCGGGCTGATCAGCATCGGCGACGTGGTCAAGGCCCGCCTGGACGACGCCGAGCTGGAGGTGGAGTCGCTGCGCGGCTACGTGGCCGGAATCGGGTAAGGGAACGGCGCCCCCTCCCTAACCCTCCCCCGCTATCGCGGGAGAGGGAACAAGCCCCCTCCACCGCGCAGCGGGGGAGGGCTGGGGAGGGGGCAAAACTCTATGACGACTGCGGGAACGCCATCGCCGCCTGGGTGCGGTTGCGCACGCCCAGCGACTTGAAGATCGCCGTCATGTGGATCTTCACGGTGCCTTCCGACAGGCCCAGTTCGTGCGCGATCTGCTTGTTGGACTTGCCCTCGCGCAGGCGCTCCAGCACCTCGCGCTGGCGCTGGGTCAGCAGCTGCTCCAGCGCCGGATCGGCCGGAGGCATGGCGCCGCGGGCCTCGCCGCCGACATCGGCCGCGGTGCCCTCGCGCAGAACGGTCGGCGGCACGTAGACGCCGCCCGAGAAGATGAGGTCGAGCGCGCTCAGCATGATCTTCACGCTGGACGACTTCGGGATGTAGCCGGCCGCGCCGTGCTCCAGCGCGTCGCGCACGTCGTGGTGCGCCTCCGAGGCGGAGATCACAACCACCTTGCCCTGCGGCTGCTTCTCGCGCAGCGCCTGGATGCCCGAGAAGCCGGGCCAGCCGGGCATGCGCAAATCGGTCAGGATCAGATCGAAGGCTTCGCCGCCGCCGCCGCAGATCTCCAGCATCTCATCGAAATTGCTGGCCTCGACGAAAACGCTGCCTTCCTTGAGCTGTTCGAGGAGCCGGCGCAGTCCCTCGCGGAAAAGCACGTGGTCGTCGCCGATCAGGATCCTCATGACAGTACCCCCATACGCAATCCCAGAGCCGGTTTCGACTGCCAATGCAAATGCTCCAGGCATTCACAACGCATATGCAGCAAAACCAGAAGATATAGAAGGTCTTTAACTTGTGTATTGACTAATGAGATGTACCACGCCCCCTACCTCCGGACAACCCGGATTCGCCGTTTGTCACACCGCAGGGCTGGAAGCCTAGGCCGTCCGTGAGGGGCTCCGCGTGGTCCCGCCGCTCGCCCGGCCCGGCAGCAAGACATAGCCCGGATCCCCGGCTCCATCAATCGGAAGCGCGGCCGGCGCCCCTAGCCCCATGGGGCGGCGGGAGCGCCGCACGGCCAGAACCGCGAGGGCGGCGCCGCCGAGCAACGCCATCCAGGCCAGCCACATCACCAGCGGGCCGAGCGGGATGCCGCCGCGCAGGGAAGCCAGCGTCAGCGTGACGGCCAGCAGTGCCCCGGCCGCCGTCAGAAGCGCCCCGGCCGCCCGCGGCGCCGTGCCGCGGGTGCCGATGAGAGCTTCCGTTCGAGTCGCCATCGCCTCGAGCATGCTCCGCATGTCCGCCCTTTCCCGGACCGTGGCGGCGGTCCGCCTGTTCGTAAGGGGTGCTTCCAATGGAAGCATAGCGGGCGCGGGATGCCGCGCAAATCCGACCTTGTCCTTATGCAATTCGGACGGGAGGACAAAAAATGGCGGGCCCTCGCGGGCCCGCCCCAGTGCAACGCGGAGGAACGCGTTGAAAGCCTCAGAACGCCGCGTCTTCCAGCTCCATCAGAGGCTTGGCGCCGGCCATGATGGTGATGAACAGCGTGTTCACCTGCGGCAGCAACTTGGCCATGTAGAACCGGGCAACCTTCAACTTGGCGTCGTAGAAGGCGGCGTTGCCCTCCCCAGCCGCCAGCTTGGCGCCGGCCGCCTTGGCCATCTTCAGCCACATCCAGCCGAGCGCCACCAGACCGAACAGACGCAGGTAGTCGGTCGCCGCGGCGGCGGCCTCCTCCGGATCCTTCAGACCCTTCTGGGCGATGATCGCGGTGGCCTGCTGCAGCTTGCCGAAGGCCTTGGCGACGGGGATCGCGTATTCGGCGAGCTCCTCGTTCTCCATGTCGACCTCCAGCTCGGCCTGGAGCGGGTGGAAGAAGCGGCGCAGCAGCCGGCCCATGTCCTGGCCCATCTTGCGGCCCACCAGATCCAGCGCCTGGATGCCGTTGGTGCCCTCGTAGATCTGGGCGATGCGGGCGTCGCGGACGTATTGCTCGACGCCGGTCTCCCAGATGAAGCCGTGGCCGCCGTGCACCTGCACGGCGATGTTGGCGACCTCCGAGCCGATGTCGGTGAACAGCGCCTTGACGATCGGCGTCATCAGCTGGACGAACTCGTCCGACTCCTGGCGCTGGCGCGCGTCGGGGTGCCTTTCAGCGAGGTCGAGGTGGTAGCCGACCAGCGCGCCCAGAGCCCGGCTGCCCTCGGTGTAGGCGCGGGCCGTGAGCAGGTTCTTGCGCACGTCCGGGTGCACGATGATCGGGTCCGCCGGCTTGTCCGGGAACTTCGCCCCCTTCACCGAACGGCCCTGCAGACGCTCCTTGGCGTAGGCGGCGGCGTTCTGGTAGCTGACCTCGGCCAGGCCGAGGCCCTGGATGCCGACCGCGTGGCGCGCCGCGTTCATCATGACGAACATGGCGCGCATGCCCTTGTGCGGCTCGCCGACCAGCCAGCCGGTGGCGTCGTCGAAGTTCATCACGCAGGTCGAGGACGCCTTGATGCCCATCTTGTGCTCAATGGAGCCGCAGGCGACGCCGTTGCGCGGGCCCGGCGTGCCGTCGTCCTTGGCCAGGAACTTCGGCACCAGGAACAGGCTGATGCCGCGCGTTCCCGCCGGCGCGTCCGGCAGGCGGGCGAGCACGAGGTGGAGGATGTTCTCGGTCAGGTCATGCTCGCCGGCCGAGATGAAGATCTTGGTGCCGGTGATCCGGTACGACCCGTCGTCCTGCGGCACCGCCTTGGTGCGGATGATCCCGAGATCGGTGCCGGAGTGCGGCTCGGTCAGGCACATGGTGCCCGACCAGGTGCCGTCCACCAGCTTCGGCAGGTAGCGGGCCTTCAGGTCTTCCGTACCGTACTTGTGCAGCGCGTTGTAGGCGCCCAGCGACAGGCCGGGGTACATGCCGAAGCTGAGGTTGGCGGAGCAGATGAACTCCTCCAGCATGGCGTTGACCAGCTTCGGCAGGCCCTGGCCACCGTACGCCGGGTCGCAGGACAGACCCTGCCAGCCGGCGGCGATGTACGTGTCGTACGCCTCCTTGAACCCCTTGGGCGTACGGACCACGCCGTTCTCGAACGTGCAGCCCTCCTTGTCGCCGGACTGGTTCAGCGGGAACAGCACCTCCTCGCACAGCTTGGCGCCCTCGTCGAGCACCTGGGCGATGAGGTCCGGCGTGGCGTCCTCGTAGCCGGGCAGCTGGGAGAGCTGCCCGACGCCGACGATCTCGTCGAGGACGAAGCGCACGTCCTCCAGCGGAGCCTTGTAGATCGGCATCGTGTACGTCCCTCCCTTAATTCCGCAGCGGCTTGCCGGTGGTCAGCATGTGCTCGATGCGATCCATGCTGGCCGGCGTGCGGATGAGTGCCATGAACCCCTTGCGCTCCAGCTCGAGGAGCTGGTCCTCGCCGACCGTCCGGGTGTGGTCGGTGTCGCCGCCGGTCAGCACCTCCGCCACGTGGCGCGACACCACGAGGTCGTGCGGCGTGGCCTTGCCCTGCAGCGCGAAGCCTTCGACGAACATCTCCAGCGCCACGAGGCCGGTCGGGCCGGGCAGCGTGTAGGTGGTCTTCTCGGGAGGGGTGTAGTTCTGCGCCAGCTCCAGGGCCTTGGCCTTGGCGTCGGCCAGCAGGCGGTCGCGGTTCATGGTGATGCCGTCGGACGGCTTCAGGTACATCAGCTCCTTGCCCTCGGCCGCCGACTTGCCGACCTTGGCGAGGCTGATGGTCTCGAACGCCTGGGCGACCGGGGGCATCGGGCCGGCCGGACGCTTCGGGTTGGCCGCGGCGCGGGCCAGCATCTCGGTGCAGCCGCCCCAGCCGGGCAGCAGGCCGACGCCGACCTCGACGAGGCCCATGTACGTCTCGGCGTGCGCCTGGACGTGGTCGGAGTGCAGCAGGATCTCGCAGCCGCCGCCCAGCGCCATGCCGCTCGGCGCCGACACCACCGGGAACGGCGCGTACTTCAGCGCCCGGTAGGTCTGCTGGCCCAGCTCGACCAGCTGCTCGATCTGCGGCCACAGCGCGATGTTCACCGCGAACATCGCCAGGCCCAGGTTGGCGCCGACCGAGAAGTTGTCCGCCTCGTTGTGGATGACCAGGGCCTTCCACTGGCCCTTGCCGTCGCCGATCAGCGCCATGGCCTTCTGGTAGGCGGCCATGGTGCCCTCGTCGAGCGCGTTCATCTTCGAGGTGAACTCGAAGCACAGCACGCCGTCGCCGATGTCCCAAAGGGAAGCGGAGCCGTTCTTCCACACCGGCTTGCCGCCGGCCGCGCGCTTGACATCGGCGAGCAGCAGCACGCCGTCGGGGCGCACCACGTCGTCGTAGATGCCGCCGGTGGTGAGGTACTGGAGCTTGCCGCCCTCGACCCGGTAGAAGCTGCGGCCGTCGGCCTGCGCCACCAGGGCGGGCACGGGGATGCCCTCCGACCGGCACAGCTCGGCGAACCACGCGGTGCCCAGCTTGTCGATCAGCTCGAACGGGCCGAACTTCCAGTTGTAACCGAGGCGCATCGCCTCATCGACCGCGACGATGGAGTCGGCGATCTCCGGCACCAAGCTGGCGGCGTAGGACAGCGTCTGCGCCAGCACCTTGCGGGCGTACTGGCCGGTCTTGTCGGGGAACTCGGCGAGCGCGCGCAGGTCCTTGCCGGCGGTGGTCACGCTCTCCAGCTTGACCCTCTCGGACACGCGGAAGGTGCCGGTCTGGAGGTCGATGGCCTCCTTGACGCGCTTCCCGCCCTCCTTGTTGACGCGGTAGAAGCCGCCCTTGCCCTTCCGGCCGATGTAGCCGTCGGCGATCATCTGCTTGATGACGGCGTGCTCGCGGTAGATGCCGCGGTAGAAGTCGCCCTCCGGCAGGGTGGACAGCAGGCTCCTGGCGATGTGCGGCATCAGGTCGATGCCGACGAGGTCCATCAGGCCGAAGATGCCGGTCTTCGGGATGCCCATCGGGCGGCCGGCGACGGCGTCCGCCTCCTCGACCGTCAGGCCGAGGCTGATCGCCTCGTTGACCGCCGCCTGGATCCAGGTGACGCCGATGCGGTTGGCGATGAAGCCCGGCGTGTCCTTGCAGCGCACCACGCCCTTGCCGAGCGACCGGTCGCAGACGGCGGCGATGGCCTCCGCCGCTTCCGCGCGCGTCTTCTCGCTGGTGACCAGCTCCAAGAGGCGCATGTAGCGCGGCGGGTTGAAGAAGTGGGTGATCAGGAAGTCGGCCTTGAACCGCTCCGACTGCCCCTCGGTCAGCATGTTGAGCGGGATCGTCGAGGTGTTCGACGACACCACCGAGCCCGGCTTGCGGACCGGGTCGATGCGCTGGTAGAGGGCGGCCTTGAGCCCGATGTCCTCGATGATCGCCTCGACGATCCAGTCGCACTCGGCGAGCAGGTGCAGGTCGTCCTCCAGGTTGCCCGGAGTCACCAGCTTGGCGTTCTTCGGGTGCATGAAGGCGGCCGGGTCGGCCTTCTTCAGGCGCTCCAGCGCTCCCTTGGCGATGGCGGAGCGGTCGCCGTCTCCATTCGTGGCCGACTTCGGCACGATGTCGAGCAGGACGACCGGGATGCCGGCGTTGGCGATGTGGGCGGCGATGCCGCTGCCCATCACGCCGGAGCCGATCACGGCGGCGCGTTTGATGTCCATGGAACTCACCTCCGCGCTCACACGGCCTCGAGGATGGTGGCGATGCCCTGGCCGCCGCCGATGCACTGGCTGGCCAGCGCGAACTGCTTGCCCTCGCGCTTCAGCAGCGCCGCCGCCTTGCCGGTGATGCGCGCGCCGGTGGCGCCCAGCGGATGGCCGAGGGCGATGGCGCCGCCGTCGAGGTTCAGGGTCGCCTCATCGACGCCGAGGTCGCGGATGCAGGCCAACGCCTGGGCGGCGAAGGCCTCGTTCAGCTCGACCACGCCGATGTCCTTGATCGACAGGCCGGCGCGGGCCAGCGCCTTCTGCGCGGCGGGGATCGGGCCCAGGCCCATCACCTCCGGCGCGCAGCCGGCGACGGCGATGGACCGGATGCGGGCGAGGATCGGCAGGCCGTTGGCCTTGGCGTACTCCTCGGACGTGACCAGCACGGCCGAGGCGCCGTCGGTCAGCGGCGAGGAGGTGGCGGCGGTCACCGAACCGTCGGCCAGGAAGGCCGGCTTCAGGCCGGACAGCCCCTCGGCGGTGGTGCCGGGGCGGATGCAGCCGTCGCGTTCGACCATGCCGTTCGGCGTCTCGATGGCGACGATCTCGTCGCGCAGCCGGCCGGCTTCCTGCGCCGCGGCGGCCTTGGCGTGCGAGGCGATGGCCATGGCCTCCTGCTGCTCGCGGGTCAGGTCATAGCGCTTGGCCACGTTCTCCGCGGTGATGCCCATGGAGGAGTAGGCCTCGGGGTAGCTGACCTTCAGGCCCGGGTGCGGCATCGGGTTGAAGCCCATCATCGGGATGCGGCTCATCGACTCGATGCCGCCGCAGACGAACACGTCGCCGGCGCCCATGGCCACCGCGCCGGCCGCCATGTGGATGGCCTGCATGGACGAGCCGCAGTAGCGGTTGACCGTCGTCGCCGCCGCGCTCGCCGGGATCTTCGCCAGGAAGGACACGGTGCGGGCGACGTTCAGCCCCTGCTCGCCCTCGGGGAAGGCGCAGCCGACGATGACGTCCTCGATGTCCTGCGGGTTGACCGCGGTGCGCTCGACCAGCGCCGCGACCACGCGGGCCAGCAGGTCGTCCGGGCGGACCTTGGCGAGCTCGCCCTTGTGGGCGAAGGCGAAGGGGGAGCGGGCGTAGCCCGCGATGACGACGGATTTCATGGGTTCTTGTCCTCCCTGGTGCTCGTCTCGTCGATGCCGTGGCGGCGAAGATGCGGGGTGAGATGTTCGGTGATCTGGGCGTCGATCCGGTACAGCTCGCCCAGCGTCTGCTGAACGTCGGCGAGCTGCCGTTCGAGCGCCGAAACGCGGCGGCGGGTCAGCGCCTGGAGGTGCTGCATCTGCCGCACCTGCCCGTCGCTGTCGTCGTAGAGGGTGAGGAACTCCTTGATCTCGGCCAGGCTGAAGCCCAGGCGCTTGCCCCGGCAGATCAGCACGAGGCGCGCCCGGTCGCGGTGGCCGTAGACCCGGTTCATGCCGTCGCGCGCCGGCGCCAGCAGCCCTTCGTCCTCGTAATGACGAATGGTCCGCAGCGTCAGGCCGAACTCATCGGCGAGCTCGCCGATGGTGTAGGTGCGCTGTCCGTCGCTGTCGATGCGCAGCGGCGCGGCCCCCGGCATTCCGTCCCTCCCGTACCTTACGTTGACGTAAACGTAAAGCGCGTGACCAAGCCTGTCAAGACCCCGCGTTTGGCTACGCCAAAAGCGGAGGGGGCGAACGATCCGCCCCACTCAGCCCGTCATTTCAGCCACTTGTCGAAGACCGCCTGGTACTCGCCGGTGGCGACGGCGCGGTGCAGCCACTGGTCGACGAACTGCTTCAGCACCATGTCGCGCGGCAGCAGGAAGGCCTTCTCGGAAAAGTCGAAGGGCTGGTCGGGGTGCACGGCGCACAGTTCGGGGTGCAGCTTCTGCTGCAGGCGCGTCTCCACCGCGTCGGTGATCATCAGGTCGGCCTTGCCGGCGATGATCTGGTCGAAGATCGTCACGTTGTCCGGGTAGACAGTGATCTCCGCCTTGGTGACGTTGGCCTTGGCGAACTTCTCGTTGGTGCCGCCGGGGTTGACGATCAGCTTCACGCCGGGCTTGTCGATGTCGGCGACGGTCTGGAAGCGGTCCTTGTTCTCGCACCGGGTGATCGGCGTCTTGCCGTCGCGCATCAGCGGAACGGAGAACAGCGCCTTCTTCTGCCGCTCCAGCGTCACCGACACGCCACCGACGCCGAGGTCGTACTTGTCCGACTCCAGGTCCTGCATCAGCGTCGGCCAGGAGGTCTTCACGAACTCCACCTTCACGCCCAGGGCCTTGCCCAGCGCGTTGGCGAGGTCGATGTCCATGCCCTCGAATTGCTGGGTCTGCGGGTTCAGGTAGGTGAAGGGCTTGTAGTCGCCGGTGGTGCCGACGCGCAGCGTGCCGGACGCCAGCATGGCGTCGAGCCGCGACGATTCGGCGGCCCTTGCTGCAACAGGAACGGTGAACGCGAGAACGGCGCCAAGCGCCGCGGCCAGACTCCACGAACGAAGACTCCACGACCGAACGGACATGCGGATCCCTCCCTCAGGGGCGTTGTTGCTTGCCCCAAGGGTACGGCGCGCACCGCAGGGTCAACACCCCTGACGTTCGGCATAGCTGACTAACAAACGGGTGCGGCGCGGGCGCGCAGTGACAGCTTGCCACGTTCATTTTCGCACCCGCGAAGGCCACCTTGGTCCTACCAATGACGCGGCCGCCGATGCAGCGGACGCGCACCTTCATCGAAGCCGGTATCCACAGGGCGGGTTAGGGACACCCATGTCGTCGCGCAGCATCGTCGCGCTTGGCCTCGGGATCCTCCTCATGGTGCTGCTGGGCACCCTGACGGTGGGCATGGCGCTGGCGTTCTACGTCGCGGTCACCGTGTTCTTCGCGGTGCTCGTCGGCGTGCTGCTGCTGATCGCCCGGCACCGCGGCGACCACCACGACGGGCACCGGGCGTAGGGCGCGGTCCCCAACGCCAGCCACTTTCCCAAACCGTCATCCCCGCGAAGGCGGGGAGCCAGCGTGAGCCGCGACAGCGGCGACATGAGTCATGGGGCTCGCGGACGCGAGCACTGGATCCCCGCCTTCGCGGGGATGACGGCCAAAAGGCGCTCGGGTGCCTCACTCCTCCTGCAGCACCCGCATCCGCGTCGCCGCCGTGCGCGCCAGCAGGTGGGGGCGGTTCATGTCCTCCACCAGGGCGCCGGGGGCGAGGTAGTCGCCGGGGGTCACCGCCCGCACCAGATAGACCAGCCGGAAGCCGGGCTTCTCCTTCGACAGGTCCACCGCCGCCACGAAGCGGTCCTCGCGGTAGTCCACGTGCCGGGCCTGCGACAGGGCTCCCAGCCACGTCAGGTCGCCGAGCTGCGCGCTGTCGGCCAGCCGCACGTTCTCGATCTCCAGCCCCGCGGGCAGCGGGTCGACCACCATGGCCTGATGCTCCAGCGGGTCGGTCGATTCGCCCTCCAGGATCACCACCAGCACTTCGTTGTGCTCGATGGCGGCGAGGTCCACCGGCGTGCCTTCCATGTCGAAGACCTTGCGGGTGATCTTCATCGACTGCTCATCGGCCGGCAGCGGCGCGGCGGGCACGCCGGCCACGGTCAGCGTCTGGCGCAACGGCTCGCCACCGGCGTTCTTCACCGCCGGCGGGGTGGCGGCGTCGATGCGCTGGGTGAAGGGACGGTTGCCCTCCACCGGCTGCTCGCCGACCACCAGCTTCACCGGGCCGGAGCGTTCGGCCAGCGCGCGCGAGGCGAGCAGCAACCACGCCTGCTCCTGCGCCGAGGGCACCGACAGCGTGGCGTAGGCCTTGGCGAGGCGGTCGGCGGCGGCGACGATGCGCTCGCGGTCGATGCCGGCCTCGGCCATCAGCGCCACCACGCCGGCCTGGTCGCGCACCACCGAGCCGTAGTCGCGCAAGGACGCCGGCACCACGCGGGCGCCGCCGGACAGCTTGTCGAACGCCTCCCCCGCCCGCTTGGCGTCGCCCAGGTGGGCGAGCGCGGCGGCGACCTGGGCGCGGGCGAAGTCGGTCTGCAGCTTGTTCCAGTAGGTCTCCTGGAAGTGCTGCGCGGCGGCCGTGTCCACCGCCTTGGCGCGGGCCAGGACATAGAGCGCGTAGGCGCGGCCCGGCAGCTCGTCGATGTCGAACCAGGAGTTGTCGATCAGCCCGCGCAGCCACTCCATGCCCTTGCGGTAGGGCGCGTCGGGCACGCGGTAGCCCGCGGCGCGGGCGCGGCCCAGCACGTCCATGGTGTAGGGGGTCAGCCACGGGTCGGCGTCGCCCTTCGGCGACCACAGCGCGAAGGCGCCGTCGGCGCGCTGCATGGTTAGCAGCCGGTCGAGCGAGCGCTGCACGCGGGCCTTCACCCGCTCCTCGGTGGACAGGCCGAGCGACACCGCGAGGTCGGCGCCCGACAGCAGCGGCAGCACGCGGCTGGCCGCCTGCTCGGCCGAGCCGTAGGGGTGGCGGTCCAGCGTCGCCAGCAGGCCCGGCGCGTCGAAGTCGGGCAGCGTGGTCAGCGACAGCGCCTGAATCACCGTCTCCGGCCGCAGCCCGGCCGCGAGGTCGGCGGGCACCTGCACCGCCTGCCCCGGCGCCAGGGTGGCCACCTGCCGGCGCACCACCATGGGGGCGGCCGGGCGCACCATCACCTCCCAGCCGCGGCTGTAGGTCCAGCCATTCGGGCCGGACACCTCCAGCGTCACCGTGCCCGTCCCGGCGGTGGTGCCGGTGAGCACGCGGCCGAGGCTGGCGCGCTTGCCGCGGGCGAGGTTCGGCACCTCGACCGCGCCGTCCTCCAGCGCCAGCGCACCGGACGCCTTCAGTGTGATCGTGTAGGCGCCGGCGGCGCCGTCCAGGTTGTCGAGCGTGGCGAGCACCTGCGCCTTGTCCCCCGGCGCCAGGAAGCGCGGCAGGGCGAGGTCGGCGACCACCTTGTCGCGCACCACCATGGTGGCGTCGGAGTGGCCCAGCCGGCCCTCGCTCCACGCCACCGCCATCAGGCGGACGCGCCCTTGGAAGTCCGGCAGCTCCAGCGGCACCGCCACCTTGCCGCCCTCGCCGACGGCCAAGATGCCGGAGAACAGCGAGACGACGCGCGACGTGCGCTGCGGCAGCGCGGACACCTGCCGCACCCGGCGCGGCGCCGGGCGCTCGGCGGCGCGCTCCGGCTCCGGCCCGATCAGGCGGCCGTAGACGTCGCGCAGTTCCACGCCCAGGTGGCGCTTGCCCAGGTAATAGTCGTTGGGATCGGGCGCCCAGAAATCGGTCACCTGCAGCACCGAGTCATCCACGGCGGCCAGCGTGACGAAGGCCGGCTTGCCCTCCTCGGCGCCCTTGACCGTCACCTCGGCGGTGACGGTGCGGCGCGGCTCCACCTCCGCGGGGGCGGAGACCTCGACGCCCAGCATGCGCGCCGCCGGGTCCACCGGCAGCCACGCCGAGCCGATGGCGCGGCGCGGCGCGCCCTTCAGCTGCGGGTCGGGCATGGCGAAGGCGGTGGCGACCACGTAGACGCCGCCGGTCCAGCCGCCGTCCACCGGGATCTGCAGGAAGGCGCCCTCCGGCCCGACCTCGCGGGTCAGCGCCTGATGCACCTTGCGGTCGGCGACGGCGACCAGCACCTGGCTCTTGTAGGGCGGCTTGACGTAGACCCACGCGGTGTCGCCGCCCTTGTAGCTGGGCAGCATGGCCGTGACCTCGACCTTGTCGGGGCGGTCGGCGGCGGTGGGGGTCATCCACCAGCCGGCGGCGAAGCGCACGCTGGTCGCCACGCCCGACGCGCGGTCCGACACCTCCAGCCGGTAGCGGCCGGCGCCCACCGGTTCCTCCACCGCGGCCGGCTTGGCGGCGGTCGGCGACAGGGTGCCGCCGGTGACGCGCTTGTCCTTGACCTGGACCTTGTAGTCCCAGCGGCCGTTCGCCTCGTACCAGACGTACTCGTACTCCTCCTCGTACATCTCGTAGGCGAGGTCGGACCTGTCGATCGGCGCACCGTCCGGGCCGACGGCGATCACGTCGAAGCCGGCGGTCGCCCCCTCCGGCACGCCGTCGCCGTCGAAGCGCGGCTTGACGCCGATGGCGAAGGGCTGGTGGCGCACCGGCAGCACCAGCTCGCGGCTGACCGGCCGGCCGCCGATGTCGAAGATGCTGGCGCGCAGCACCGCCTCCAGCGGGCGGGTGTTCTCCGGTTTGCGCTCCAGCTTCACCTCCGCCTCGGCCTTGCCGGCGTCGTCGGTGGTGAAGCCCGGCAGGTCGGCGCGCTGCGGCTGCACCTCCTCCTGGGCGAGGCCGAAGCGGTAGCCGGCCTGCTCCGGGTACGGGTTGCGGGCGGCGCGCAGGGTCAGCGACAGCTCGCCCGGCAGGTCGGCGGCGGGGGCGCCGAACAGGTAATGCGCGTCGATGGCCAGCTTCGCCGTGTCGCCGGGAGAGAGCCGCTTCGCCGCGGCGGTCATGCCGAACTCCAGGCGCGGCGGCACGAAATCGTCCACCAGCAGGTCGATGCGGCCGATGGCCGGCCCGTCGGGCTCGGCGTGGGCGGTGAGGCTCCAGGTGCCGGGGAAGGCGCTGGACGGCAGCTCGACCCGCGCCGCGTAGCCGCCGGCGCCGGACTCGGTCAGCGTGCGCCGCTCCACCTCGAAGCCGTCGGGGCGCAGCACCTTCAGCGTCAGCGGCTTGCCCGTGACCGCGTTGACGTTGGAGTCGCGCAGCAGCACGGCGAGGTTCACCGCCTCGCCGGGGCGGTAGATGCCGCGTTCCGCGTACAGGAAGGCGTCGAGCGGCCCCGGCGTCGCCCGTCCGCCGGGCACGCGGTCGGACACGTCGAAGCCCGGCACCGACAGGTCGAGGAAGCCGAAGTCGGCGCCCCGCTCGGCGAAGATCGCCTGCGGCGCCTCGTTGCCGGTGCGCTTCAGCGCCGCCGCGTCGATGCGGGCGATGCCGTCGGCACCGGTGGTGACCTTGCCCAGCTCCGCGTTGTTGCGCGCCAGCAGGCGCAGCGACACGCCGCCGGCCGGCTCCGCCTTCGACAGGCTGCGCGCGAACACCAGCAGCCCGTCGTCGCCCAGGATGGTGTTGAGGCCGAGGTCGGAGACGACGAACCACTGCGTCGCCTTCGACGCCCAGCCGTCCGCCGCGCCCTCGGCGCCGGCCACGGCGACGTAGACGCCGGGCTCCAGCGTGCCGAGCACGGCGTCGATCGGGAAGGCGGTGACGACCGGCGCGTTGCGCACCGACTGCACCGCCATCTCGCCCTTCCAGACCTCCTGCGCCGCCTTGTCGAGCATGACGCCGACGTCGTAGTCGGTGAGCTGCTGGTTGATGCGGCCGAAGTAGAACTGCTCGACCACCGCGCGGTCGGTCAGGCGCAGCACCTGCAGGCGCGCGCGCTCGACGTTGATGGTGCGCAGCGGCAGCCCTTCCGAGCCGACCCGCGGCAGGATGTAGCCGGCGCCGCGGAAGGCGAGGCTCGGCTTGCGGTTCGGCACCTCGATCAGGCGCTGCTCGGTGGCGGCCAGCGTGCGCTCGCCGGCCGACGGCAGGCCGGCGCGCAGCGTGACGTCGTACATCTGCCCGTGCTGCAGGCCCTCGACGCACAGCGTCTTGTCGCGCGCCACCACGTTGCCCTCGACGCGCGGCTGCACCTCGACGTAGGCGCGGTAATCGACGGCGCGCGACTTCTCCAGCGGTTCGGTGAAGGTGAAGCAGACCTGCGGCGCGTCGCGCTCCGCCAGCACCTCGCTGCCGCTCACCTGGAAGCCGACGGGGGCCGGCGGCTCGACCGGCGGCACCTGCGGCGGCGCGGTCTCGGCGGCAAGCGCCGACACGGCCGCACCGGCGACGAGGATGGCAAGGACACGCGCCAAGGCACGCTGCATGACCGGAAACCCTTGGAAGAAGAGGACGCGCCGGAGTGGGCTACCCCGCACGGTTCGGCGGCGGAGTATGCCGAAGTGGCAGGTCGGTTTCCAGCGGCGGTTTCGGGGGTTGCCCCCTCCCCATCCCTTCTCCGCTGTGCGGGAGAGGGGGCAGGCGCGGCACCGCCCGCAGCCCCGGAATCTCCAGATCCCGCAGGCGCTTCGCCAACTCCATGAACCGCGGCCCGCGCGGGTCGGAGCGGCGCCACACCAGCCCGATCCGCCTGCCCGGCCCTTCGGGCCCGAGATCGACGTAGCGCACCAGCGAATCCGCGTCCGAGCGCCGCGCCGCCAGCAGCGGCATCAACGTCCAGCCCTCCCCCGCGGCGATCATGTGCCGCAGCGTCTCCAGACCGGTGGCGTGGCGCGCGGCGCGGGTGCCGAGGGCGCACACCGCCAGCGCCTGGTCGCGCAGGCAATGCCCCTCGTCGAGCAGCAGCAGCCCCTCCATCCCCAGATCCACCGGCGGCGGCGCGTCCGCGCTCGCCAGCGGGTGGTCGGCGGCGCAGGCGACGACGAAGGGCTCGACGTACAGGTCGGCCTCGACCAGCCGGTCGTCGCCGAGCGGCGTCGAGGCCAGCAGCAGGTCGATGGTGCCGGCCAGCAGCTCCGCCGTCAGGCCGGCGGTGCGGCCCTCGCTGAGGCGGAACTGGGCCTTCGGGTACGCCTCGCGCAACGGACGCAGGATCAGCGGGAACAGGTACGGCCCGACCGTCTCGATGGAGGCCATGCGCAACGGCCCGGCCAGGTCTCCACGCCACTGCGCGCCAAGATCGAGCAGGGTCCGCGCCTCGGCCAGCACGACGCGGGCCTGCGCCACCGCCGCCTCGCCGAAGGGGGTCAGCATGACGGTGCGGCCGCGCTCGAAGACCGGGGCGCCCAGGCGCTCCTCCAGCTTGGCGACCTGCGCGCTCAGCCCCGGCTGGCTGACGCCGCAGCGCTCCGCCGCCTGCCGGAAGTGCCGGAGGTCGGCCACCGCGACCAGATACTCCAGATCGCGCAACGTGATGCCCGCGAGCGTCATCCACCCATCCGATAACCTGCATCTATCGATACGATATGATCAATCGTTTGGACCGATCAAGCACGCTGCGTCATCGTCCGTCCAGACACAACGGGGGACTTCCCAATGACGACGCTGACGACGACCTTCGGCATCCCGGTTTCCGACAATCAGAACAGCCTGACCGCCGGCCCGCGCGGCCCGGTGCTGATGCAGGACTTCCACCTGATCGAGAAGCTCGCCCACTTCAACCGCGAGCGGATCCCGGAGCGCGTCGTCCACGCCAAGGGTGCCGGCGCCTACGGCACCTTCCGCGTCACCCAGGACATCAGCCGCTACACCAAGGCGAAGCTGTTCGGGCAGGTCGGCAAGGAGACGCCGGTGTTCCTGCGCTTCTCCACCGTCGGCGGCGAGAAGGGCTCCGCCGACGCCGAGCGCGACCCGCGCGGCTTCGCGCTGAAGTTCTACACCGAGGAGGGCAACTGGGACCTCGTCGGCAACAACACGCCGGTGTTCTTCCTGCGCGACCCGCTGAAGTTCCCGGACTTCATCCACACGCAGAAGCGCAACCCGCAGACCAACCTGAAGGACCCGACGGCGGTGTGGGACTTCTTCTCCCTGTCACCGGAGACCATGCACCAGTTGACGATCCTGTTCAGCGACCGCGGCACGCCGCGTAGCTACCGCCACATGGACGGCTTCGGCAGCCACACCTTCAGCGTCTACAACGACGCCGGGGAGCGGTTCTGGGTGAAGTTCCACTTCAAGACCCGCCAGGGCATCCAGAACCTCACCGCCGAGCAGGCGGTGCGCATGGCCGGCATCGACCCCGACCACGCCACCCGCGACCTGTTCGCCGCCATCGAGGACAAGCGCTTCCCGTCCTGGACCATGTCCGTGCAGATCATGCCGGAGCTGGAGGCCGACGCCTACCGCATCAAACCGTTCGACCTGACCAAGGTGTGGCCGCACGCCGACTACCCGCTGATCGAGGTCGGCGAGCTGGAGCTGAACCGCAACCCGGAGAACTTCTTCGCCGAGGTCGAGCAGGCCGCCTTCAGCCCGGCCAGCGTGGTGCCCGGCATCGGCTTCTCGCCGGACAAGATGCTGCAGGGGCGCCTGTTCGCCTACGCCGACGCGCACCGCTACCGGCTGGGCGGCAACTACGGCGCGCTGCCGGTGAACAAGCCGCAGGGCTGCCCGGTGCACAACTACCAGCGCGACGGCGCCATGCGCTTCGACGGCAACGGCGGGCGCGGCCCGAACTACGAGCCGAACAGCTTCGGCGGCCCGACGCAGGCCGGCCCGTCGGCGGGCGAGCCGCCGCTGCGCATCACCGGCGACGCGGCGCGTTACGACCACCGCCAGGGCAACGACGACTTTTCGCAGGCCGGCGCGCTGTTCCGCCTGATCGGCCCGGAGGCGCAGGCCCGCTTGATCGCCAACATCGCCGGCAGCCTGTCCATGGCCCCGCAGGCGATCCAGCGCCGGCAGCTGGAGCACTTCTTCGCGGCGGATCCGCTGTACGGGAAGGGCGTCGCGGGTGCGCTGGGGATGGCGGGGTAAGGGCGCAAAGCCCCTCTCCCTCAACGGGAGAGGGGCTGTTTACTTGGCAAACCGCGCCTTCAACCGCTCCACCGCCGCGTCCAGCACCTCGTCCTTCTTGGAGAAGCAGAAGCGGATGACGGTGGTGGGCGCGTTCTCGACGTAGAAGGCGCTGACCGGGATCGCCGTCACGCCGGCCTCCGCGGTCAGCCAGCGGCAGAACGCCTGATCGTCGCCGTCGAAGCCGGTGGAGGCCGCAATGGATGTGATGTCCACGGTCAGGAAATAGGTCCCGGCGCTCGGCATCACCGTCAGCCCGGCCTCGCGAAGCCCCGCCGCCAGCCGGTCGCGCTTGGCCTGCATGGAGGCGGCAAGGCCGGTGAAGTACGCGTCCTCCTTGCCCAGCCCGTAGGCCACCGCGGCCTGGAGGTTCGGCGGCGTGGTGAAGGTGATGTACTGGTGCGCCTTCGCCACCGGCTGCAGCAGGTGCGGCGCGCCGGTGATGTAGCCGACCTTCCACCCCGTCAGCGAGAAGGTCTTGCCCGCCGAACCGATCTTCAGGCAGCGGTCGCGCATGCCCGGCAGCGTGATCAGCGGGATGTGCCGCCGGCCGTCGAAGACCAGATGCTCGTACACCTCGTCGCACACCGCGAAGGCGTCGAAGCGCTGCACGAACTCGGCCAGCAGCTCCAGTTCGGCGCGGCTGAACACCTTGGCGGCGGGGTTCAGCGGGTCGTTGATGAGGACCAGCTTGGTCTTGTCGGAGAACGCCGCCTCAAGGTCGGCGCGGGTGAAGCTCCAGTCCGGCGCCTTGAGGTTGACGTAGCGCGGGATGCCCCCGGCCAGCCGCACGATGGGCAGGTAGCTGTCGTACATCGGCTCGAACAGCACCACCTCGTCGCCCGGATCGATGAGGCCCAGCAGGCTGGCGGTCAGCGCCTCGGTCGCGCCGGAGGTGACCATGGTCTCGGTCCGCCAGTCCACGTCCAGGCCGTAGAAGCGCTTGGCATGGCTGGCGAGCGCCTGCCGCAGCTCCGGCGTGCCCATCATCGAGGGGTACTGGTTCCAGCCCTCCAGGATCGCCTTGGACGCCGCCTCCAGCACGTCGGCGGGGCCGCGCTCGTCGGGGAAGCCCTGGCCCAGGTTGATGGCGCCATGCTCCTCCGAGAGGCGCGACATCACCTCGAAGATGGTGGTCCCATACCCCGACAGGATCGCGTTGCCAGCCTTCACCGCTCTCATCTCCTCTCAACCGGAGACGGGAGGATGGCAGCGCGGGGCGGTGAAAGTCCAGCCGATCAGCGCTTGCGGAAACGCTGGCGCAGCTTCTCGAACGGATAGAACAGGCGCGGCCAGCGGCGCTTGGCGCGGACGAACAGGCGGCGCGCGTCGGCGGAATTGCGCAGCAGCAGCATGCCACCCAGCGCGATCACCGGAATGCCGCCCGGTCCGGGCAGCGGTGCGATCAGCACGCCCAGCGCGATGATCGTCCAACCCATGCCGATCAGCACCAGCTGACGGACACGGTCGTACGACAGTGTGGCGGTCTTGGCGGCGTGGCGACGGTCCATGGCGGCCCCGAAGTCTCCCTGCGCGGTCATTGCCCAGGCATATGGGAGCGCACGGGGGCGCTGAACACCCTCCCCCTCAGTGCAGTGTCGGGGACGCCGGCATCCAGCGCAGCCCGTCGAGACGGAACAGCACCTCGTTCACCTCGGCCGGCTCGGGCTGCCAGCCGAACTCGCGGGCCAGCTGGTCGCGCGCGGCGTCGGCGCGCAAGGCGGCGTCCAGGCAGCCGGGCTGGGTCGGCGACACGCAACGGCGGTCGGCGGTGCTTTCCAGCATCAGGCGGATCATGCGGTCGCGCTTGGAGCCGTCGACGAAACCCGAAGCGTCGAAATACAGCTTGGTGAACTCGACCTCGGCAAGGCGCGGCTCCCCGCCTTCGTCGGTGACCAGCACCGCCGCGACGAGGTTGACGCAGCGTCCGGCAAAGTCCGGGATCGGCGCCACGCCGTCGTCGGCGCGGTCGAACGCGTGGCTCGGCAGTTCGACGAGCCGCCCGGACGTCTCCTGTACGAGGTAACGGCGCCACACGGGCATGACCGCCTCCCGACTGGTTTCCCCAAACCCCAAAGGGAAGCCTACAGCATTCCGCGCACGATGGGAAACAGGCAGAGGTTCGTAGGCGAAACCGCATTCGCGGCGATTGCCGGATAAGGCGATGGGAGGGAAGCCCTCACGCGTCGCCCGGCAGGCGATCGCGCGGATCGGCGACGGCGACCCGCATGGGCGCAAAGTGGCGGACGTTCTCGGTCACCACCGTCATACCCCGCAGGTCGGCGGTGGCGGCGATCAGCGCGTCCTCGCTTCCCGGCTCCGTGCCGTTGGCCTGGGCCAGCGCCAACAGATCGCCGGCGCGGCGCGCCACCTCCGGATCCACCGGGAGGATGCAGTCGCCGTAGAAGGTGAGCACGTCGTCCAGCCACGCCTCCAGAAGCGCCGCCTTGCGGGTGGCCCCGCGGTGGCGCAGGCGGGCGACGCCGTACTGCACCTCCATGAGGGTGACGGCGCTGAGGTACAGCGCGTCGCTGTTGCGCTCCAGCCAGTCGGCAAGTGCGCCGCCATCCCCCTGCGACGGAGCGGTCCGCGACAGGATGTTGGTGTCGACGACAAAGCTCATTCGAAGGTACCGCGCAACGCACGGGCCGGCCGCCGAGCCGGCAGGTCATCGTCGTCCAGCGGACAATCCGCCAGCAGGCGGCCGAACGACGGCACAGCGGTGGACAACCGCCGCCACTCTTCCTCCGACACGACGACGACGGCAGCCCTGCCGTGCCGCGTCACCCGCTGCGGGCCATGCTCCAACGCCTCGTCCACGAGGGTGCTGAACTGGCTGCGCGCTTCCTGAAGCTGCCACGTGCGCATGTCGGGCTTCCACTCTGTACAGTCAGTACAGATTTGATCGGGAAGCACGCGCTGTCAAGCACCGGGGGAAACCGCACCCAAGTGTGGCCCGGCTCACATCAGGGCCGGGCGCGTGTCGGTAGGGTCCTGTCATCGACAACGCGCCGGACGCGACAGAGCGCCGGCCCCCTCACAGGAGACCGACCATGATCCGCACCTCGCTCCTCGCCGGCTTCGCCACCCTGGCCCTGCTGTCCGCTCCCGCCATGGCGCAGAACGTCGCCAACGTCTCGAACACCGCCGCCGGCATCGGCAACAGCGCCGAGCAGAGCGCGCTGGTGATGCAGCGGAGTAAGGGCATGTTCGCCGGCCCGAACAGCGCCAGCGTCTCGAACACCGCGGCCGGCATCGGCAACTTCGCCGGCCAAGCGGCCACCGTGAAGCAGCGCTCCGGCGGGCTGTTCTCCGGCGGTTCGACCGCGACGGTCGGCAACACCGCGGCCGGCATCGGCAACACCGCGCTCCAGGGTGCCACGGTGATGCAGCGCTCCAAGGGCCTGTTCGGGCCGTCCAACGCCGCCAACGTCCAGAACCTCTCCGCCGGCATCGGCAACTTCGCCGGCCAGG
>NZ_JBOZRT010000096.1:0-25582 GCF_050789165.1 Azospirillum sp. | reverse complement strand
TGTGGCAGTTGCGGCATTCCAGCGAATCGTTGGCCTTGAAGCGCGCCCACTCGTGCTTGGCGAGTTCCAGGCGCTTGGCGTCGAACTTCTCAGGCGTATTCACCGAGCCCAGGATCCAGTGATAGACCTCATTGGAGGCCTGGATCTTGCGCATGATCTTGTGCACCCAGTCCTTCGGCACGTGGCAGTCCGGACAGGTCGCGCGCACACCGGTGCGGTTCTCGTAATGGATGGTCTTCTTGTATTCCGCGTAGACGTTGTCGCGCATCTCGTGGCACGAGACGCAGAACTCCATCCGGTTGGTCGCTTCGAGGACGGTGTTGAAGCCGCCCCAGAACACGATGCCCGTCACGAAGACCGCCGCTGCGCCGACCAGCGACGCGCCGAGAATCCGGACGCGGCCGAGACGCGCCCAGAGTGTGCCCAACGCCATGACCCGAAATCCCCGACCAATCCACTCGGCCGAAGCTTAGCCGGGTGGGCGGCGCGAGGGGTTGACCGCCGTCAAGTCGCGCCGGGCGCGGCGTGTTCCACCGCCACCCCGGCGAAGGGGATGAGGACGGAGAAGGTGGCGCCGCGGCCCGGCGCGCTCTCCACCCACAGGCGACCGTCCAGGTGCTCGACGATGCGCTTGCAGATGGCGAGGCCGAGGCCGGTGCCCTGCGGCTTGTCGGTCATGGTGTCGCCGACCTGCCGGAAGCGATCGAAGACGATGGCCTGGTGCTCCGGCGCGATTCCCGGCCCGTCGTCGCTGACGTCCAGCCGCGCGCCGTCCGGCGTGGTATAGGCCCTCAGCCGCACATGGCCGCCCGGGGGCGTGAACTTGGCGGCGTTGGACAGCAGGTTGACCACCACCTGGACCAGCCGGTCGTCGTCGCCGCGCACGTGCGGCAGGCCGGCGGGCAGCTCGACGGCGAGGTCCACGTCCTTGTCCCGGAACAGCTGGCTGGTGGTGTCGACGGCGTGCTCGGCCACCGCGCGCAGATCGACCGGGCCGATGTTCCAATCGACCTCGCCCGCCTCGATCTTCGCCATGTCGAGCACTTGGTTGATCAGGCGGGTCAGGCGCTCGCTCTCCTTGACGATGACCGACAGGAACTCCTGTCGGGTCTCCGCCGCGGTGTCGGGGTCGTCCAACAGGATCTCCGACAGCGCGCGGATCGAGGTGAGCGGCGTGCGCAGCTCGTGCGTGACGGTGGACAGGAACTCGTCCTTCAGCCGGTCCAGCTCCTTCAGCCGCTCGTTGGCGGCGCGCAGGGCGTCCGAGGCGCGCTCCAGCTCCGCCGTCTTGTGCTCGAGCTGGCGGGAATACTCGATGACGTGGCTGGTCTCGTCGAGCATGCGCATCAGCTCGGGCTGGCTGACCTCCGCCCCCTTGACCGCCGAGGCCAGCGCCACCCGCGCCGACGCCGCGCCCAGGGCGCCGGCCAGCAGCCGCTCGGCGAAGCGCACCATGTCCACCCCGGCGCGGCGGGACGGGTCCTGGCTGCGGCCGCCGTACTGCGCGAAGGCCTGCTCGGCCCGCTGAGGCCCCAGGAAGCGTGCGACGATGCGCTTCAGGTCGCCCACCGTGGCGCTGCCGCGCCAGGGGATGGCGGCGGCCGCGTCGCCGCGCTGCTGGAACACCTCGACGAAGGCGGTGGCCTGCACCCGCTCGCCCACCCCCGGGCGGTCGAACAACGACACCGCGACGTACAGCCCGATGTTGGCGAGCATGCTCCAGAACAGCGCGTGGGTCAGCGGGTCCAGCCCCTCCAGCCCGAACAGCGCGTAGGGGCGCAGCAGCTCCGCGCCCCACGGCCCGGCGTCGAGGAAGCTCCCCGGCAGCCAGCCGGAGCGCGCGAAGGAGGGCAGCAGCAGCGTGTACGCCCACACCAGGATGCCGGCGCTCAGGCCGGCGAGCGCCCCGCGCCGAGTGGCGCCGGTCCAGTAGATGCCGCCGATCAGCGCCGGCGCGAACTGCGCCACCGCGGCGAAGGAAATCAGCCCGATGGCGACCAGCGCGTACGCCGACCCGGCGAAGCGGAAGTACGCGTACCCCAGCAGCAGGATCGCCGCGATGGCGGCGCGGCGGATGGCCAGCAGCCGGCGCGACAGGTCGGCCTGCCGCTCCAGCGCCGCGCCGCGGAAGCGGAACAGCAGCGGCAGCACGAGGTCGTTGCAGACCATGGTGGACAGCGCGATGGCCTCGACGATGATCATGCCGGTCGCCGCCGACAGCCCGCCGAGGAAGGCGAGCAGCGCCAGCCCCTCCGCCCCGCCGGCCAGCGGCAGCGCCACCACGAACACGTCGGGATCGACGCCGCGGTCGGGGAAATGCAGCAGCCCGGCCACCGCCAGCGGCAGCACGAACAGGTTGATCAGCAGCATGTAGAGCGGGAACAGCCACAGCGCGCGGGTCAGGTGCCGCTCGTCCACGTTCTCGATCACCATGACCTGGAACTGGCGCGGCAGGCACAGCACCGCCGCCATCGACAGCACGGTCGAGGTGATCCACGACCCGTCGGCCAGCGCCGGCCCCACGGTGAACAGCCGGACGATGTCGGGATGCCGCTGGGCGCGGGCGAACAGGTCGCCGGCGCCGCCGTACAGGCCCCACACCACGAAGCCGCCGACCGCCAGGAAGGCCAGCAGCTTGACCACCGATTCGAAGGCGACGGCGGCGACCATGCCCTCGTGGTGCTCGGCCGCGTCGATGTGGCGGGTGCCGAAGACGATCGCGAACGCCGCCATCACCACGGCCACGTAGAAGGCGTTGTCGAAGAACACCGGCGACGGCGCGCCGAGCCGCCCGGTCGGATCGCTGCCCGTCAGCACGTCGAAGCTGACCGACACGGCCTTCAGCTGGAGCGCCATGTACGGCGTGATGCCGACCACCGCGATCAGCGCCACCAGCCCGCCGAGCACCTGGCTCTTGCCGTAGCGCGACGCCAGGAAGTCGGCGATGGAGGTGATGCGCTGCGCCTTGGCGATGCGCAGGATCTTGCGCAGCACCAGCGGTCCCAGGAGCATCAGCAGCGTCGGCCCGAGGTAGATCGGCAGGAAGCCGATGCCCAGCGAGGCGGCCCGGCCGACCGAGCCGTAGAAGGTCCATGTGGTGCAGTACACCGCCAGCGAGAGCGCATACACGTACGGGCTGGCGATCACGCTGCGCCGGTCGTCGGCCCGGCGGTCGGCCCACCAGGCGATGGCGAACAGGAACAGCAGGTAGGCGAGGGATGCCGCGACGACGGTCGGCCAGGTCATGGCGTGCACCCCGCCTTTGCCCCCTCCCCATCCCTCCCCCGCTGCGCGGGAGAGGGGGCCTGCCGCCGCGGTGGCGGAGTTCCCTCCACCGCCAAAGGCGGGGGAGGGTTAGGGAGGGGGCAGAACGAACTCACCGCTCCCCTCCCCGCTCCAGGCACAGCGCGGCAAGGGCGATCACGCCCGCCCAGACGCCCAGGATGTAGACGTACACCAGCGGCCAGCCGAACAGCGTGTCGCCCGCTCCGAACACACGGAGCAGCGGGGGGTTGAAGGTGACCGCGGCGACGAGGAACAGGGCGACGAGGCGGTCCGTGCGCGGCGCCCTCGGGGACGGGGAGCGGTCGCCCCCGGCGCTCAAAAGGCGCGCTCCCGCGCCGCCAGCTCGACCAGGATGTTGGCGCCGCGGATGGCGTCGTCGAGCGTGCGGATGTCGCGCTCGCGCAGCATGTCGATCATCCGCAGGAAGATCGCCGCGGTGACCAGGCTGTCGCCCAGCGCGGTGTGGCGGTCCACCACCTCGATCCCCAGGCGCTGCGCGATGCCGTCCAGCGTGTGGTCGCCGTCGTCGCCCTGCAGCATGCGCGACAGCAGCATGGTGTCGAGCACCGGCCCGTCGAACTTCACCCCCGCCGCACGCTCCTTCATCTTCAGGAACTTCAGGTCGAAGGCGGCGTTGTGCGCCACCATCACGGCGCCGGAGACGAAGCTGCGGAACTGCGGCAGCACCTTGTCGATGGACGGCTTGTCGGCGACCATCTCGTCGGTGATGTGGTGGAACGGGATGGATTCCGGCGGGATCCTGCGGCCGGGGTTGACCAGCTGGTTGAAGGTCTCGCCGGTCAGGATGCGGCCGTTGACGAGGCGCACCGCCGCCACCTGGATGATCTCGTCGCCCTGAGACGGCGACAGGCCGGTGGTCTCGGTGTCGAACACCACGTAATGCAGCGCATCGAGCGGCGTGCGGCCCAGCTCGCTGGTCGCCAGCGGCTGGTGCAGCAGGTTGAAGTCGAAGAACTCCGGCCGCGAGCTGGTGCGCGCCGCCTGGACGTGCGCGGTCGGCGGCGACAGCGCCGGCGGCAGCGGCACGCGCAGCCGCGCGCAGCCCTCGCGCCCCTTCAGCGCCTCGCACCACAGCGTGCTCTTGTGGTGCTGAAGCACGTCGCCGACGGTCAGCCCGCCCAGCGCGTCGGCCAGCGGGTCGTCGAGCCAGCCGTCCACCGTGCCGCTCGGCACCGGGGCGCCGGTCCAGGTCACGTCGACGTAGATCCACTGCCCCTCATGGTCGGCGGACAGGTCGAACTCGGCCGCGCCGCTGATCTCGTGGATGCGCCGGATCAGGTGGTCGATCAGCACCACCACGCTGAAGCTGTCGCAGTGCGTCCACTGCGGCAGGCCGGTCAGCGTCACCCGGTACCCCGCGTCGTCGCGCGCCCGGTGGCGCACGAGGTTCAGCAGGTTGTTGGAGTGGATGTCGCTCATCGGCCAGGAGCCGGTCATCACGCTGCGGTAGTCGCTGGTGACGTGTTCCAGCCGCTCGGCCAGCGTGGTGCAGGAGTCCATCATCGCCTGCTCGAAGGCGCGGCGGTCCTCCGGCCCCAGGTCGGGCGTGTCGACCAGCGTCTCCAGCGCCGCCTGCAGGTTGGCGATGGGGCCGCGGAAGCCCTCCGTCGCCTCGCGCAGCAGCGCGTCGCGCTGGCCCAGCGCCGCCAGTTCGCGCGTCGCGTCGGACAGCGTGATCACGTACCCCGTGATCTCCGGCGCCGCGTCGGTGGCGTCCTTCTCCTGAAGGATGACGCTCATCCGCCCTTCCAGCAGGATGCGGCCGTCGGTGGTGGAGCCCACGAACTGCGCGGTGGTGCCGTGCGCGTGGTTGACGTGCCGGCCTTCGCGCACGCGCAGGGTCAGGCGCTCCAGCGTGTGGTGGATCGGCTCCGGCAGCACGAAGTGCAGCAGCGAGCGGCCCAGCCCCAGGTCGCCGGTCAGGTGCAGCAGGTCCAGCGCCGTCTGGTTGTACAGCAGGATCTGGTGCTTCAGGTTGCAGACCAGCACGCCCTCGTGCAGGTCCTGCAGGATGGTGGCCAGCCGGCTCTTCTGCTGCTCGGCCTTGGCGGTGGATTCGGCCACCGCGCGGTCGATGTCGCGCCGCGCGCCGGCCAGCTTGTCGGCCAGCTCATTGACCGCCCGCGCCACCGGGGCGAGGTCGCCGTAGCGCTCCACCGGGATGCGGGCCCCGGCGGTGCCGTGCGCGATGACGCGCGCCTCGGCGGCCAGCGTGGTGCCGGCGCGCAGCACGTGGCGGCCGATCACCGTCCACAGCGCGCCGACGCCGGCCGCCACCGCAGCGGTCATCAGCAGCGCGTAGTTGAGCAGCGGGTCCGGCCCGGAATCCTTCAGCAGCACCGCACCGCCGATGGCGGTGCCGGCGAGCAGCGCCGCGGTGCCCTTCAGCGCCAGCGGCACCCAGCGGCGCGGCTCCGCCGCGGCGGCCGGGGCGGGCGCGCCATGGGCACCGCCATGGGCGCCGCCATGAGCGCCGGTTTGGGGGTCGGCCGCGGGCACGCTCACGGGGCCACCTCCGCGGGCAGGTACTTGCGCACGGTGGCGACGAGGTCGCGGGTGGAGAACGGCTTGGTGATGTAGTCGGTGGCGCCGAGCGCCAGGCCCTTCTGCCGCTCCACGTCGCGGCTCTTGGCCGTCAGCATGATGATCGGCAGGTCCTTGAGCGCCGGGTTGGCGCGCAGCGATTGGCAGACGTCGAAGCCGTCGCGCTTCGGCATCATGGCGTCGAGCAGGATGAGGTCGGGCGCCGCGGCCTCGACCGACTGCATGGCTTCCTCGCCGTTGCGGGCGACCCGCACCTCGTATCCGGCCTTCTGCAACAGAACCTGCAGGGACAGCACGATGCTGGGCTCGTCGTCGGCGACGAGAATCGTCGGCTTCACGGCGGCGTCCTCCGGTGTGTCGGCCTCTCGGGGTCGGCCGATCTTTGTTTGCCAGGCATTGTTTGTTGGTAACAGCAAGCAGCCCGATGCCGCATGTTAGCGGCATCGATTGTACGAGATCAAGCTGAAGCCCGCACAAAGAGTGGGGTTGGAGCGCGCCGGAAATGCTTTCTGTACAAAAGAATCAGCGCGCCGAGACCACCATCGGCGACAGGCCGAAGGCGCTCTTCAACTCCCCGGCCACGCGCTTGGCGTCGGCCGGGTTGTCGTAGCCGCCGACGCGCACGACCTTCCACGAGCGCTGCGAGGCGTCGGTCCAGTCGATGACCTGGGCGCTGTAGCCCTTGGCGGCGAGCTTGCGCACCACCGCCTCGGCGTTCTCGACGACGCTGAAGGAGCCGGCCTGCACCATCCAGCGGCCCGACGCGCTGGCCGGCGGGCGCGACGCCGACGGAGCGGCGGGCGCCGCCGGGGTGGCGGCCGGAGCGGCCTTCGCCTTGCCGGCCTTGGCGGCGGGCTGCGCCGGCTTCGGCGGCGACAGCATGGCCTGGAGATCGGCCGCGTTGCCCTCCGGAGCCTTGGCCTCGGCCGGCGGCGGCGCGGGTTCGGCCGCCTTGGTTTCGGCCGCCTTGGTTTCGGGGGCCTTGGCCTCGGGGGCCTTGGCCTCGGGCGCCTTCGGTTCGGGGATCTTGAAGAGCTCCGGCGCCTTCGGTTCGGCCGGCTTGACCTCGGCAGCCTTGACCTCGGCGGGCCTGGTCTCCGCGGGCTTGACGACGGGGGCCTTGGCCTCGGCGGGCTTGGGCGCGTCGAGCTTGGGAATCGCCGGCGGCTCGATGGGCTTGACCACCGTCTGCGTGCCCGACGGCGCGGCGGGCAGCACCGGCGGGGGAACCGGCGCGGGCTCGACGCGGCCCGGCGGCGTCGGGATCGGCGGCACGGGCGCCGGCGCGGTGGAGGCCGGAGCAGCGGGAGGCGGCACCGGCGCCGGGCTGGGCGCGGGGGCGCGGGCGATCAGCGATTCCGGAGCGGCGGTTCCGGCCGGCTTCGGATTCAGCGTCAGCGGCAGCGGGGATGCCGGCGAGGCGCCCCCGGGCGCCACCGGGGCGACCTGCGCGGTCTGGGCGGACGGCGGGGGGGCGTCGGTGCTCGAACCGTCGAACATCACCACGCCGATGCCGACGCCGCCGGCCGCCAGCAGCGCCAGCACGATCTTGCCGAACGGGAAGTGCCGGCCGCTGCCGGCCTCCGCCTCATCCTCGTCGTCCTCCACGTCGTCGTCGGTGGGGACGGCGCGCGGGTCGGCCTTCAGGTCCTCGTTGAGGGCGCGCAGGAGGCGGGCGATGTCGTCGTTGTCGGACGGCGTCGCGGTGTCGGCCTTGCTCTCGGACGCCTTGGCGTCGGCGGCCTTGATCTCGTCCCTGAAGGTCACGGCGGGGGGCGCCCCATGCTGTCGCGGTACTCGTTTCGGTCTGCCGCGGCGGACCGAACGGATTAACCTCGTTCTACAGCATTTCGGCGGGTCTTCAAACCGCGTTGCGCCGCCGGGCCGTGAGAAACACGGGACTTTTTCGCCAAAAAAGCCTTACGGCGCGGCGGCTTCGTCGCGCGGCTGCTCGTCGGCGACTTGGTGACGCAGGATGAACGGCGCCTGCAGCATGCTGAACAGCAGCGTCAGCGGCATGATGCCGAACACCTTGAAGTTGACCCAGTCGTCGGTGGACAGCGTGCGCCACACCGCCTCGTTCAGCCCGGCCAGCAGCAGGAAGAACCACGCCCAGCGCAGCCCCAGCGTGCGCCACCCCTCGTCCGTCAGGTTCAGCACGGTGCCCAGCACGTGCTTCATCACGTTGCGCCGCGTGGCGTGCCCGACGAACAGCACGGTGGCCAGCAGCAGGTTGACCAGCGTCGGCTTGATCTTGATGAACAGGTCGTCGTTCAGCCACAGCGTCAGCCCGCCGAACACCAGCACGAACCCGGCGCCGACCACCGGCATCACCGGCACCCGCCGCTCGAAATGCCAGGACACCAGCAAGGCGACCAGCGTCGCCGCCATGAACACGGCGGTGCCGGTCATGATGCCGAACTTGGAGTTCGAGACGAAGAAGGCCGCCAGCGGCCCGGCTTCGACGATCAGGCGCATGTATGGGTTCATGCCCCATCACATAGCCTGTGCCGCCGCGGGGTTAAAGAGAGAAGAGGGGTGCCTACCCATGCTACACTGCCCCCACGCCCCACCCGCCCGGACGGCCGCCATGCCCGACACCCTGCCCGAGACGCTGCTGCTCGCCCCCGGCTCCCGCGCGCGGCTGATTGGCCTGCCGAAGTCGCTCGCCCCGCTGTTCGAGCCGCTGCCGCCCGGCGTGCACCTCAACGAGAACGGGGCCGAGCCGGCCGGCTGGCTGATGCTGTTCGCCAAGGACCGGCCGGCGCTCGACGCCTTCGCCACCGTGGCGGTCAGCGAGGTGGCGTACGACGGCGTGCTGTGGATCGCGCACCGCGAGGACCACCTGCCGGCCGACGTCGTCCGCCAGGCCCTGGAGCCGTTCGGCTTCGACGCCGTGGCCGCCGCGCCCCTCACCGACGCGTGGACGGCGCTGCGCTTCCGCCCGAAGGAACGGGCGGCTCCCGAAATTTGACACGGGTCGGATTGCCGCAGGCGCGGCGCGGACTCTTGCCTTTGGCCTATCCCCTTAACGAATCCTTATCCGTGTGCTGGCAGGTTTCGACCACATACCGGGTGTGGATTCCGCGCAAGGGGTTGCCGTGACGCTGATCAAATGGAGCGAGGAGGCCGGCCAGGTCCGCCTGGGGCTGCCCAGCGACCTCGACCTCGCCATGGCGCAGCCGCTGACCGACAGCCTGCGGCACGGGCTGGGCACGTCGAACGACGTGCTCGTCCACGCCGACGCGGTGGAGCGGGTCAGCACCGCCTGCGTCCAGGCCCTGCTGGCGGCGTCGCGCCACGCCGGGCAATCCGGACAGTCCTTCATCATCGCCAAGCCGTCCGAGGCGCTGGCCGAGGCGTGCGACGACCTCGGCCTGTCCGCGTGGCTGAAGCAGTGGAGCCAGTCGTGAAGAAAAAGGTCCTGACCGTCGATGACTCCCGCACCATGCGCGACATGGTGACCTTCACCCTGAAGGGGGCGGGCTATGAGGTCGTCGAGGCCGCCGACGGCCAGCAGGCGTTGAGCGTCATCGCCGGCAACAAGGTCGATCTGGTGATCACCGACCTGAACATGCCGGTGATGGACGGGCTGACGCTGATCCGCCGCCTGCGCGCCACCCCGGCGCACCGCACGCTGCCGATCCTCATGCTCACCACCGAATCGGACGAGAGCAAGAAGTCGGAAGGCCGCTCGGCCGGCGCCACCGGCTGGATCGTCAAGCCGTTCAATCCCGACAAGCTGATCTCCGTCGTCCAGAAGGTCTGCGGCTGACGCCGCGAGAGGGTGCCCCCGTGGAAGACCTGAGCCGCTTCAAACAGACCTACTTCGACGAGAGCGCCGAGCTGCTGGCGGTCGCCGAGACCGGGCTCCTCAACCTGACGCCGGGCGCCTTCGACCTCGACGAGGTCAACGCCATCTTCCGCGCCGTGCACTCCATCAAGGGCGGCGGCGGCGCCTTCGGCTTCAACGACCTCGTCGCCTTCGCGCACGAGTTCGAGACGGTGATGGACGGCGTGCGCAACGCCACCATCCCGGTCACCACCGAACTGGTGGACACCCTCATCCGCGCCAACGACGTGCTGGGCCAGATGCTGGCCTACGCCCGCGAAGGCGCCGACGCCCCGCCCGGCACCACCGACGCGGTGGTCGCCAGGCTGCGCCGCTTCCTCGACGGCGGCCCCGTCCCCGAACCCGCGCCGGCCCCGGCCCCGGCCGCCGCCGCGCCCGCGATCCCCGACGACGAGGACGACGAGGCCGGCATCTTCGGCGACGCCATGGCCGCCATCGAGGCCGCCCGCGCCTCCGAGAGGCCGCCGGTGCCCGAGGGCAAGGTGCGCTGGACCATCGTGTTCCGCCCGAAGGCGGACCTGCTGCTGTCCGGCAACGAGCCCACCTTCATGCTGCGCGCGCTGAAGCGCCTGGGCGAGGCGGAGATCGTCTGCGAGGATGACCGGCTGCCCGCCTTGGCCGACCTCGACGCCGAGCAGCTGTACCTGTCCTGGACGGTGACGCTGGTCGCCGGCCCGGACGTCGACCGCGCGCGCATCGACGACGTGTTCGAGTTCGTCGCCGACGAGTGCGACATCCGCATCTCCGCCGAGGCGCCGCCGCCCGCCGTCACCGCCGCGCCGCCGGCCGGGCAGGACGCGCCGCCGCCTCCCCCGCCGCCCGCCGCCGCTCCGTCGCCGCCACCCACCGCCGCCACGGCCGCGCCGAAGAAGGGCAACGGCGGCGAGCACGCCGGGCTGACCAGCCACACGATCCGCGTCGACCTCGACAAGATCGACCGGCTGGTCAACATGGTCGGCGAGATGGTCATCACCCAGGCGATGATCGCCGAGCACGTCCGCGAGCTTCCCCCCGGCGAGTTCCAGGAACTGCTGGAGGGCCTGGAGCAGCTGGCGCAGCACACCCGCGAGCTGCGCGAGAGCGTCATGTCGATCCGCGCCCAGCCGGTGTCCAGCGTGTTCAGCCGCATGCCGCGCCTGGTGCGCGAGCTGGGGGCGGAGACCGGCAAGGAGGTCGTGCTGGTCACGTCGGGCGAGAGCACCGAGGTCGACAAGACGGTGGTCGAGAACCTGGTCGACCCGCTGACCCACATGATCCGCAACTCCATCGACCACGGGCTGGAGACGCCGGACGAGCGCGAGCGCGTCGGCAAGCCGCGCGCCGGCACCGTGCACCTGTCGGCGCAGCACCGCTCGGGCCGCATCGTCATCGAGGTGGCGGACGACGGCCGCGGCATCAACCGCGCCCGCGTGCTGTCCAAGGCCATCGAGAAGGGCCTCGTCCCGGCCGGGTCCAACCTGTCGGACGAGGAGATCGACAACCTGATCTTCCTGCCCGGCTTCTCGACGGCGGACAAGGTCTCCAACATCTCCGGCCGCGGCGTCGGCATGGACGTCGTGCGGCGGAACATCTCCAGCCTGGGCGGGCGCATCGGCGTCTACTCGACGCCGGGCGAGGGCTCGCGCTTCGTGCTGTCGCTGCCGCTGACGCTGGCGGTGCTCGACGGCATGGTGATCTCGGTGGGCGAGGAGCGCTTCGTGCTGCCGCTCACCAACATCGTCGAGAGCCTGCGGCCCAAGCCCGAGGACCTGCACGGGCTGGTCGGCAAGTGCGAGGTGATGATGGCGCGCGGCGAGTACGTGCGGCTCGTCCACCTGCACCAGCTGTTCGGCATCCCCAGCGCCGTCACCGACGCCACCAAGGCGCTGGTGGTGCTGGTGGAGACCGAGGACGGTTCGCGCCTCGGCCTCGTGGTGGACGAGGTGCTGGGCCAGCAGCAGGTCGTCATCAAGAGCCTGGAGGCCAACTTCCGCCGCCTCGACGGCGTGGCCGCCGCAACCATCCTCGGCGACGGCCGCGTCGCCCTGATCCTCGACGCGGCCGGCCTGCGCGAGATGAGCAAGCACATCGAATCCTCGGGCATCGGCCGGCCGGTCGCCGCGCTGCCCGCCCCCGCACTCGCAACGGTTTGAGGCCAAGCATGAGCACTTCGACCGCGCTCGCTCCCGTCGGCACCCCTGGCGGCACCCGCACCGACGCCATCGCCGCCACCGTGCACGAGGAGCAGTACGTCACCTTCACGGTGGGCGCCGAGGAATACGGCGTCAACATCCTGGCGGTGCGCGAGATCCGCGGCTGGTCGCCGGAGAGCCGGCTGCCCAACCTGCCGGACTTCGTGCGCGGGGTGATCAACCTGCGCGGCATCATCATCCCGATCTTCGACCTGCGCGCCCGCTTCGGCGGCGGCGCGACCGAGGTGACGCCGCGCCACGTGGTGGTGGTGATCCAGGTCGGCGAGCGCACGCGCGGCATCCTGGTGGACGCCATCTCCGACATCCTCGCCATCGGTGCGTCGGAGATCAAGCCGCCGCCCGACATGGACGCCGGCCTGATCGACGCGGAATACCTCAGCGGCCTGTACACCGCGGACAGCCGCATGGTGACGCTGCTGAACGTCGAGCGCCTGTTCTCCGTCGAGACCGGCGACGCGGATCCAAGCGGCGTCAAGGCGCTGGAGGCGCAATAGATCACGTTTCCACCGTCATCCCCGCGACGGCGGGAATCCATAGGTTCCACGGCCGCGTGCTTTGGGAACTATGGATCCCCGCCGTCGCGGGGATGACGAAAAACAGAAAAAAGAAACCCAAAAAACCGGGGGATGGGGGCATCGGATGTCGCATGGGGGTGGTGGGTTCGTTTCGAACATGGGCATCGCGCGGCGGCTGTGGCTCGCCTTCGGGATCCTGCTGGTTCTGATCATCGCGCAGGCGGCGCTGGCCTTGGTCAACGTGTCGCGCGGCGGCGCGGGCGTCGAGTCGCTGATGCGCTCGTCCGACCTGTCCACGCTCGCCAAGGATCTCGAGACGCGCATGGCCAACCTGCGCATCGAGGCCCGCAACTACCTCTATTCCGGCGACAAGGTCTTCGTCGCCCGCCTGCGCGAGGGGCGCACCGGGATCGAGCGGGCGCTGGCCGACGCGCGGCCGCTGATCGGCGCCTCCGGCCATGCCGCCAAATTCGACGCCTTCGCCAAGGCACACGCCGAGTACCACGCCGCGTTCGACCGCGTCCGCGAGCTGCGCGAGAAGAGCGACCTGACGCAGGCCGAGCGCATGGTGCCCGCCGGCCGCCGTGCCACCGCGCTGTTCGAACAGGTCACCCAGGCAGCCGAGCAGGCCGGCGACAAGGACCTCGCGCTGCTCAACAACCGCGCGCTCAACCACTGGGTCCTGGTCCGCTTCGCCGCCGCCCGCGTGCTGGGCAGCGGCGACGCCGCGTCGGTGGCGGTGTTCGACGACAACACCCAGAAGGCGCTCGCCCTGGTGCGCCAGGCCGCGGCGCTCGCCCCACCGGCCGAGCAGTCGAAGCTGCGCGAGATCGAGCGGACGCTGCCCGCCTACCAGAGCGACTTCCACGAGGCCGCGCGGCTGAGCGGCGAGGTCGCCCGCCACCGCGACGAGACGATGGTCGCCATCGGCAAGCGCGCCGCCGAGACCGCCGAGGCCATCGTGCACGCGTCCCACGCCGACGAGGACGTGGTGGGCGCCGCCGCCGAGGCGGACGCGCGCTTCAGCCTGATCCTGACCCTGGTGATCGCCGGCTCGTCGCTGCTGCTGGGCATCGGCGCCGCCAGGGCCATCGCCGGGTCGATCATGCGTCCGGTCACCGGCATCAAGGCGGTGATGACCCGCCTGACCGACGGCCACCTGGCCGTCGAGGTGCCGCACACGCAGGACGGCGACGAGCTGGGCGACATGGCGCGCGCCGTCGCCGCCTTCAAGGACGAATCGGTGGCGGCGCTGCGCTCGCGCATCGCGCTCGACCGCGTCTCGGCCAACATCATGATGGCCGACCCCGAGGGCTCCATCACCTACGCCAACGCCGCGCTGGTGGAGATGTTCAGGACGGCCGAGGCCGACATCCGCGCCGTCCACCCCGGCTTCGCGGCGGACGCGCTGGTCGGCCAGAGCATCGACCGCTTCCACGCCGACGTGGCCGGCGTGCGCCGCCGGATCGACGGGCTGAGCGGCTCGCACCGCGCCTCGATCAAGATCGGCCGGCGCACCTTCTTCATCACCGTCAGCCCGGTGGTCGGCCGCCACGGCGACTGGCTGGGCTCGGTCGTCGAGTGGAAGGACAAGACCGACGAGCTGGCCGTCGAGGCGGAGATCGCCACCATGGTGGACGCCGCGGTGCGCGGCGACTTCGCGCGCCGCATCGACCTGCACGGCAAGACCGGCTTCTTCAGGCTGGTCAGCGAGGGCATCAACCGGCTGGCCGAGAACGTCGCCGAAGTGGCGGACGAGCTGGCCTCGGCGCTGGAATCGCTCTCGCAAGGCGACCTGTCGCGCCGCATCGACAAGCACTACGACGGCGTCTTCCACCGGCTGAAGGAGGACTTCAACGCCACCGTCGACAAGCTGTCGGAGATCGTCAACCGCATCAACGCGGCCTCCGAATCCATCGGGCAGGCCAGCCGCGAGGTTGCCGACGGCAGCCTCGACCTGTCGGAGCGCACCGAGCAGCAGGCCTCCAACCTGGAGGAGACCGCCGCCAGCATGGAGCAGCTGGCCGCCACCGTGCGCTCCAACGCCGACAACGCCCAGCAGGTCAACGCCTTCGCCACCCAGGCCCGCGCCGCCGCCGAGAAGGGCGGCGAGGTCGCCGTGCGCGCCGTCGACGCGATGCGCGCCATCGAGGAGTCGTCGCGCAAGATCAGCGACATCATCGGCGTGATCGACGAGATCGCCTTCCAGACCAACCTGCTGGCCCTCAACGCCGCGGTGGAGGCGGCGCGCGCCGGCGACGCCGGCCGCGGCTTCGCGGTGGTGGCGCAGGAGGTGCGGCAACTCGCCCAGCGCTCGGCCCAGGCCTCGAAGGAGATCAAGACGCTGATCCTGCACTCCGGCAGCCAGGTGCACGACGGGGTGGAGCTGGTGCGCTCGGCCGGCGGCACGCTGACCGACATCGTCTCCGGCATCGGGCGCGTCGCCGACCTGGTGGCGGAGATCGCCCGCGCCACCGCCGAGCAGGCCTCGGGACTGGACGAGGTGAACGCGGCCGTGGCGCAGATGGACGAGATGACGCAGAAGAACGCCGCGCTGGTCGAGGAGAGCACCGCCGCCGCCCGCTCGCTGGAGGAGCAGGCGGGCCACCTGCGCCAGCAGATGGCGTTCTTCGCGGTGGACGCCTCCGCGGCGGCGGGGCGCGCCGGGCTGGCGCGGCACATCCAGCTGATCGAGAACACCAAGATCGACCACGTCACCTTCCTGGGCAACGTGAAGAAGGCCATCGAGGGCACCGGCGGCGCCACCGCCGACGCGCTGGCCGACCACCACGGCTGCCGGCTCGGCAAGTGGTACGACACCGTGACCGACGGCACGGTGCGCTCCTGCCCGTCCTACGGCGCGCTCGCCGACCCGCACGCCCGCTTCCACGCTGCGGGCAAGCGCGCCCTGAAGGCGCACGAATCCGGCAACGCGGCGGCGGCGCGGACGGAACTGGCGGAGCTGGAGCGCATCTCGCACGAGGTTCTCGGCCTGCTCGACACGCTGGCCGGCGAGGTGCGGGCGAAGGCGCGGGAGCGCGTGGCGTGAACAGAGCGCTTTTCATGACCCTCTCCCCCCTGGGGAGAGGGCTGGGTGAGGGCACCCCATGACCGCCCACGCCCCCGCCCGCCGCGAGTTCGCCTTCGAGCGGCGGCACTTCGACGTCATCGCGCGGATGATCCACCAGCTCGCCGGGATCAGCCTGGCGCCGCACAAGGTGGAGATGGTCTATTCCCGCCTCGCCCGCCGCCTGCGCGAGCTGCGGCTGCCCGACTTCGACGCCTATTGCGCGCTGCTGGAAAGCGACGAGGGCACCCGCGAGGTCAATTTCCTGGTCAACGCGCTGACCACCAACCTGACCAGCTTCTTCCGCGAATCGCACCACTTCGACCACCTGCGCGACACCGTGCTGCCGGAGATCCGCGCCCGGCAGGCCGACCAGTCCCGCCCGCGCCTGCGCATCTGGTCGGCCGGCTGCTCGTCCGGGCCGGAGCCCTACACCATCGCCATGGTGCTGGCCTCGGCGATGACCGACCTGCGGCGCTGGGACGCGAGGATCCTCGCCACCGACATCGACACCAACATGGTGGAGACCGCCCGGCGCGGCGTCTACGCGGCGGATTCCGCCCAGAGCATCCCGGCGTCGCTGCGGGAGCGCTTCACCCGCCGCATCCGCGGCGAGGATGGCGAGCCGAGGATCGTCATGGAGGACGAGGTGAAGCGGCTGATCACCTTCAAGCCGCTGAACCTGCTGGAGTCCTGGCCGATGAAGGGGCCGTTCGACGCCATCTTCTGCCGCAACGTGCTGATCTATTTCGACCGGGTCGGGCGCACCCAGGTGATCGAGAGCTTCGCCCGCATGCTGGCGCCGCAGGGTTTCCTCTACCTCGGCCATTCGGAAAGCCTGTACGGCGTGTCGAGCAACTTCCGCCAGAGCGGCCCGACGATCTACCGGAGGCTGTGAGGCGATGAGCATCGACGCCGGCCGCCGCTCCGCCGAACGCCGCCACGGCGGCAGCTACTACAACCCGCAGTTCCGCGCCCACACGCTGAAGGTCTTCCTCGGCCACCATCTGGTCAGCGACAAGACGGACGTGATGATGGTGACGACGCTGGGCTCCTGCGTCTCCGCCTGCGTGTGCGACCCGGCGGCGGCGATCGGCGGCATGAACCACTTCCTGCTGCCCGACGTGCCCGACACCGAGCTGGACCACGCCGGCGCCGCCGCGCGCTACGGCAGCGTCGCCATGGAGCGGCTGATCAACGAGATCCTGGCGCGCGGCGGCCGGCGCTCGCGCCTGGAGGTCAAGCTGTTCGGCGGCGCCCGGGTGATCGACTCCAGCTTCGACGTCGGCCGCAAGAACGCCGCCTTCGCGCTGGACTACGTGCGGCGCGAGGGACTGAAGCTGGTCGGGCAGGACTTCGGCGGCACCTCGGCCCGGCGCGTGCACTATTTCCCGCACAACGGCCGCGCCATGCGCAAGCTCTTGCGTCCGGAAGCGCTCTCCGACACCATCAACCAAGAATTGCACTTCATGTCGTCGCTGCGACAGCAGCCGATCGAGGGCGACGTGGAACTGTTCACGGAGGATTGAGTCGCCATGCCGAGGCCGATCCGCGTCGTGGTGGTCGACGACAGCAGCCTGATGCGCGAGATGCTCTCCGCCATCCTGGAAGCCGAACCCGGCATCGAGGTGGCGGGCACCGCCCGCGATCCCTACGAGGCGCGCGAGCTGATCAAGGCGACCAACCCCGACGTCATCACCCTGGACGTCGAGATGCCGCGCATGGACGGCCTGTCCTTCCTGGAAAAGATCATGACGCTGCGCCCGACGCCGGTGGTCATGGTGTCGAGCCTGACGCGGGAGGGCTCGGACGCCGCGGTCAAGGCGCTGGAGCTGGGCGCGGTGGACTGCGTGGCCAAGCCGGCCGGCTCGGAAGGGCACGGGATCGAGGAGATGGCGGGGGAGCTGGTCTCCAAGATCCGTATCGCCGCCACCGCGCGCCTGACGATGCGCCGCCCCGCCCCGACCGCGAAGACGCTGCCGACGCCGCGGCGCGCCGGGTCCGGCACCCGCTTCATCGCCATCGGCGCCTCGACCGGCGGGGTGGAGCGGATCCGCGACGTGCTCACCGTCATGCCGCCGGACTGCCCGCCCATCGTCATCACCCAGCACATGGGGCCGAGCTACGTGCCGAGCTTCGCCGCGCGGCTCGACAAGCTGACGCCGCCCAGCGTGCAGCTGGCCACGCACGGGGCGCGGCTGATGCAGGGGGTGGTCTACATCGCCCCCGGCGACCGCCACCTCGCCGTCGCCAAGGACCACCAGGGCTTCCACTGCCGCATCGAGGACACGCCGCCGGTCAGCGGCCACCGCCCGTCGGTGGACGTGCTGTTCCAGTCGGTGGCCGCGGCGGCCGGTCCGAACGCCGTGGGTGTGATCTTAAGCGGGATGGGCCGGGACGGCGCCTCGGGAATGCTCGCCATGCGCGAGGCGGGGGCTTATACCATCGGCGAGACGGAGGCCAGTTGCGTGGTGTATGGGATGCCGCGCGCGGCCCGCGAGGCCGGGGCGGTGGCGGTGGAGCTGCCGCTGGCGCAGATTCCGGCCGAGATGCTGCGGGCGTTCGACGCCATCGGCGAGCGCCCGCGGACGATGTGAGGAGCAGGACATGGCTTTCGACTGGCGCGACCAACCGACGCTGACGACGGCGCCCGAGCCGGTTGCCGCGCCCGCCGGCGCGCCCGCGGCATCGCCGCGCGTCGAGGTGGACGTCAGCCTGCTGGCGACGTGGCTGGGCTTCGCCGACATGCAGCGCCGCACGCTCGACGCCATCCAGGGCGAGCTGCGGCGCACCTCGGACCACGTGGAGGAATCCACCCTCGACCTCTCGCACCGCTTCCGCGAGCTGGCCGAGAAGGCGCTGCAGCAGTCCTCGCGCGTCGAGCAGATCGTCGCCATGGCCGGCTCGGTGGAGATCGACGGCGAACGCCTGCCGATGGACCAGCTGGTCACCGGCATGCAGGACATGATCGCCGACATGATCGCCAACATCGTCACGCTCTCCAAGCACGCCATGAACATGGTCTACCTGCTGGACGACGTGCAGAAGGACGTGGGCGAGCTGGAGAAGTCGATCGCCGACATCGACGCCATCAACCGCCAGACCAACTTCCTGGCGCTGAACGCCACCATCGAGGCGAGCCGGGCCGGCGAGGCCGGGCGCACCTTCGCCGTGGTGGCGCAGGAGGTGCGGCACCTGTCGCGCACCACGTCCGAACTGGCGGATCGCATGCGCTCCAAGGTCGGCGCGGTGGTCACCGGCGTGCGCAACGGCCACGACATCCTGCGCGAGATCGCCAACACCGACATGTCGCCGCAGATGCTCGCCAAGGAGCGCGTCGACAAGACCATGGACAGCCTGGTCGAGCAGACCGCCCACTTCCAGTCCGTGCTGGAGACCGCGGCCGGCGTCTCCAACGAGATGTCCGGCACCATCGGCCGCATGGTCACCGGCATGCAGTTCCAGGACCTCACCAAGCAGCGCCTGGAGGCGGTCGGCGACAGCCTGACCGTGATGTCCGCCGGCCTGGAGGAGTTGGAGGACCGCACCCGCGGCAGCCTGCCGGCCGGGTCGGACATCCCGGTGCCGCAGGCGTGGCTGGACCACCTGCTCGACCGCTTCCGGCTCAGCGACATGCGCCAGCGGTTCGTGCGGAAGTTGCTGATGGAGGGAACCGCGCTGGACCTGCACGGCGCGCTTGACGTGGATGCGGGGCAAGACGACAGTTCCGGCGGCGACATCGAGCTGTTCTGAGCAGGAGGCCCCCGTCCGGGCGGGCCGGCACAAAACCCAGTGGGGACCAAGGAGCGATGGATTACGGTATCGACGTCAAGGAGCAGGAGGCGGTGGTCCAGCTCAAGGGCCGGCTCACCTTCAACGATCACGCCAAGCTGCGCGCGCTGATCCGCGAGATGCTCCAGAACAAGGCGAAGCGGCAGGTCCTCGACCTCAGCACGCTGGAGTTCGTCGATTCGGCCGGCATCGGCATGCTGCTCATCGCCCGCGAGGAGATGGCGAACGTCGACAAGCAGCTGGTCCTGCGCGCCGCCACCGGCCAGGTCAAGCGGGTGCTGACCGTGGCGCAGCTCAACAAGATCGTCGCCATCGAGGATTGATCCCGTTGGCCTTGGCCTCCCCTTCCGCCGGCAGCCTGCACGGCCTGGGCATTCCGCCCGACCATGTCCGGCGCATCGCCGCAACGCTCGGCCTGCCCGAAGGGGAGGTGCCGGCGGAGGATGGACGCGTCGTGGCGCTGCTGGCCGACGCCGAGGCCGCCGCCGATCCCGCCCACTGGGCGCGGCCTTTCGCCGCATGGATCGAGGCCGGAGCGCTCGACGACGCCGCGGTCGTCGTGCAGGTCGCGCGGGCATCGCAGGCCGACCTCTACGCCTGCCTGACCACCGCCACGGCGAACCAGCTGCACCTCGCCGGGCGCATCGTGCACGCCATCGACAGCCACCGCCCGCTCACCGAGTCCCAGCGCGACGACATCGAGCTGGTGCTGCACGAGGCGATCTCAAACGCGGTGGTGCACGGCAACCTTCAGGTCGAGGGCATGAAGGGCCTGAGCGTCGACGCGCTCGACCGCTTCTCGGCCGCGCTCGCCGCGCGCATGGCCGATCCCGCCTTCGCCGCCCGCCGCGTCGAGGTGAGCTGCTGGCTGACGCCGGAGGGCGAGCTGCTGGTCGAGGTGGCCGACGAGGGCTCCGGCTTCGTGCCGCAGAGCCGCGGCGACGCGGTCGCCAACGCCTCGGGCCGCGGCCTCGACCTCATCACCGCCATCGCCCGGCAGGTGGAGCTGCTGGACAACGGCCGGCGCATCCGCATCCGGTTCGCGCTGTGACGGCGGGCCCTGCCGGCGGTGCGCTGCGCCTGCCCATCCGCGACTGCCACGTCCTGGTGGTGGACGACACCGACTTCAACCGCACGCTGATCGGCGCCATCCTGGAAGAGGCGGGCTTCGCCGACATCGGCTACGCCAAGGACGGGTTCGAGGCGCTGGAGAAGATCGCCCAGCGCACGCCGGACCTGCTGATCCTCGACATCATGATGCCGGGCATGGACGGGTTCGAGGTGTGCCGCCGGCTGCGCGCCGACCACGCCTACGCCGACCTGCCGGTGCTGGTGCAGACCGCGCTGTCGTCCAGCGACGACCGCAACCGCGCCTTCGCGGCCGGCACCACCGACCTGATCTCCAAGCCGCTGGACCGCGCCGAGCTGCTGGCGCGTGTGCGCATCCACCTGGAGAACCGGGTGCTGATCCGCAGCCTGCAGGCCTACCGCGCCCGCGTCGAGGGCGAGCTGGCGATGGCGCACTCGATGTACGAGCACCTGCTGCCCTCGGCGGCGCTGCGCGACGGGCTGGAGCGCGATTCCGGCGTCGCCGTGCGTTCGCACACCGTGCTGTCTTCCGACATGGGCGGCGACCTGTGGGGCGTGCTGCGGCTCGCCGAAGGCCGTTTCGGGGTGTTCCTGCTGGACATGGCCGGGCGCGGCGTGTCGGCGGCGCTGAACGCGTTCCGCATGCACACGCTGATCCACGAGCTGTCCGACCTCGCCGAGGATCCCGCCGCCTTCCTGACCGAGCTGAACGACCGCGCCGTCCGCCTGCTGGAACTGGGCGAGCACGCCGCCGTGCTGTACGGCGTGGTGGACGCCGCCGCCGGCCGCTTCCGCTACGCCGGGGCCGCCGGCACCGCGCCGCTGCTGCTGCCGCCCGGCGGCGCCCCGGTGTTCGGCGACGCCGCCGGGCTGCCGGTGGGCGTCACCGCCGACACGCGCTACGAGGCGCGCGAGCTGCCCTTCGTCGCGGGGGCGACGCTGATGCTCTACTCCAACGCCGTGCTCGACGCGCTGAACGCTGCTGCCCACGAACGCCTGGAGCCGCTGGTGTGCCAGGCGCTGGGCGACGCCGCCGGCGACCGCTTCGCCGCCGTGACCGAGGCCCTGGAGCGCGCGCTGGGCGACACGCCGGGCGACGACCACACGCTGGTCTGGCTGGATCGGACCGGGGGTGGCGCGCCATGAGCGACATCGTCCAGCAGGCCTTGCAGCAGCAGGACCTGGGCCTGCTTGCCGGCGCCCGCGTCATGATCGTCGACGACAACCGGGTCAACCGCCACCTGCTGCTGGCGCTGCTGGAGCGCGGCGGCATCTCCCAGGTGGAGATGGCGGAGGACGGCAACGACGCGCTGGCGCGCATGGAGGGGTTCCGGCCGGACCTCATCCTGCTCGACCTGATGATGCCGAACCTGGACGGGTTCGAGATGTGCCGGCGGCTGCGCGCCGACCCGCGCTGGGCCGACCTGCCGGTGCTGGTCCAGTCGAGCCTGAGCCGCGCCGAGGACCGCGCCCGCGCCTTCGCGGCCGGCGCCACCGACTACGTCACCAAGCCGATCAACGCCATCGAACTGCTGTCGCGGGTGCGCATCCACCTGCAGAACCGGGCGCTGGTCAGCGACCTGCGCATGTACCGCCAGCGCACCGAGGCGGAGCTGGAACTCGCCCGCAAGATGCAGGAGCGGCTGATGCCCTCCGCCGAACGGCTGGCCGAGAGCGAGGCGGCGACCGGCGTCGCCATCGACGCGCACTTCGCCCCGTCGTCGGAGCTGGGTGGCGATTTCTGGGACTTCCGCCGCGACGGGCGCGGCCGGCTGGTTGTCTATCTGGTGGACTTCTCCGGGCACGGCGTGGCGGCGGCGCTGAACACCTTCCGCCTGCACGCCATCGTGCAGCGCATGGACTTCGACGCCTTCGACCCGTCGGAGTTCCTGGCGGCGGTCAACCGGCGCCTGTGCGCCCTGCTGCCCAACGGCCAGTTCGCCACCATGCTGGCCGGCGTGGTGGATCCGGAGACCGACCGCTTCCTCTACGCCTCGGCCGGCTCGACCCGCCCGATGATGTGGGGCCCCGGCGAGGCGGAACCGACGCTGTGCGACAGCTCCGGCCTGCCGCTCGGCCTGCTGCCGTCGGTCACCTACGAGACCCGTTCGGTCGCCCTGCCGCCGGGCGGGCGGCTGTTCTTCTACTCCGACGCCGCCATCGAGATCCCGGTCGGCCCGGCCGGCGACGACGTGCTGGACGAAGCCGGCCTCACCGATCTGATCCGCGACAACCTGCACGAGCCGGACGGCCGCCGCTTCCTCGACGCGCTGCTCCCCCGCCTCGCCGCCGCCGGCCCGATCGACGACGACCTGACCGCGCTGCTGGTGACCCGCCGCAGCGACGCTCAGCCGCCGTCCGGCCCGACGCCCGCGCGGCGGGTGATGTGGCGGAGCGAGTGAGTTTCACCGACGGAGCCTCTTCGCCCGCCCCCCACTTCGCGAGGGATGGCCTTTGAGGCGGAGTTCCTCCCCCCGTCGAAGATGGGGGGAGGTTAGAGCGGATTTCGGTTCATTTTGAAGCCCCTCCCCCTGGAGGGGGAGGGGCTTCACGACGAAACGGAAAGTGTTCTAGGAGGGGGGATGGAGGGAGTGCGTCGCCACCCGCGCCGGCCTACCCGCCCAGCCCCTCCAGCGCCCGCCGCACCGCCTCGCGGAAAGAGTCGAGCGAGGCGAGGTCGAGCAGGAACAGCACGTAGCCGCTCGCATCCCCGGCAGCCAGCGCCACGTCGATCCGCACGAACAGCACCGGCTCCTCCGCGCCGCCGATCAGCTGGCCCGGCGGGCCGGCGCGGTAGTCCGGCACGCTGCCCGACACCTCGCCGTCGATCAGGTTGGAGAAGCTGGCCAGGCAGCCGTTCAGGATGATGTTGCCGATCTCGGACAGGGCGTCCTGCTCGTCCGCCCCGGCGGTGTCGCCCTCGCCGGGGATCAGGCGGCGCACCAGCGCGAGGCCGCCGGCCTCGGGGAAGATCAGCATCGCCTCGCCGGCGAACGGGCCGGTGAAGGTCTCGCGCACGGCGCAGACGGACTGCAGCCCGACCTCCGCGGCGATGCGCTGGCGGGTGGAGACGGTGAGCGCCGGCACCGACAGCAGCACCTCCTCGCCGATCATCTCCGACAGCGCGGCGGCGGGCTGGCCCATGCCGATGTTGAACAGCTCGATGATGGCGTCGGCGTCCGCCTCGTCCAGCACGGGGGGAATCGGCGCGCTCACAGCCCGGCCCCGGCGAGGAAGGCGCGGATCTTGTCGGTGGTGATCGGCTTGGGGATGAAGCCGCAGCCCAGCGCCTCCGCCTTCTTCTTCAGCGATTCCTGCACGTTGGCGGTGAGGAATCCCATGGGCAGCGCCGGGAACCGCGCGCGCAGGTGGCCGGCCAGCTCCAGCCCGTCCATGCCCGGCATGTTGTAGTCGAGAATCGCCGCGTGCGGCGTCCGGCCCTCCACCAGCGTCAGCGCCTCGGCGCCGCCGGAGGCCACCAGCACCGTCCAGTCGGGGTGCAGCGAGGTGACCACACTGCTCACCATGTCGCGCGCCAGCCGACTGTCGTCGACGATGAGAACGGTCGCCATGCCCCGGACATCCCTTTGCATTTACGGTCTTCCCCTTCCTAGCGCACCGCGCGTGGCCGGACAAGCGCACACCTGAGCTTTCGTTTGCACAGTAATTCTCAAGGAAACGCTAATGCTCGCGGCGCCATTTTTTATCACGCCTCTGGTACATTTCTGTCTTGAACGGGAACGCCAACGGGACAACATCTGCGGCGACGGTGGCGAGTTTGCCGGGCCCGACAGCAGGGGCCGCCTCGGACGATGGAACGCAGCCTCTCCTCCGCCGGTTCCCAGCGGTGCCGCGTCGGCACCGTGTTCGGGGGGAACACGCGTTTGAGATCCGACCGTCCGGCCGCTGCGGCACCCGAGGGGGCCGCGGGCCACGCGTACGCGCAGGCGGTCCCGTTGGGGAAGAGCCATGACCACCATCGCACACGACATCGGCGACCGCGCCGGCACCAGCACCACCGCGACCCTTGCGACGTCGGGGACCGCCGACGAGGCTTGGCGCGGCTTCTCGCCCGGCGTCTGGCGCCGGGAGGTGAACGTCCGCGACTTCATCGTCCGCAACGTCCGGCCGTACGAGGGCGACGCCGGCTTCCTCGCCCCGGCGACCGAGCGCACCAAGCGCCTGTGGGACAAGACCCGCGCCCTGCTGCGCCAGGAGCGCGACAAGGGCGTGCTGGACGCCGACACCGAGGTGGTGTCCTCCATCGTCTCGCACGCGCCCGGCTACATCGACAAGAACCTGGAGGTGGTGGTCGGCCTGCAGACCGACAAGCCGCTGAAGCGCGCCATCATGCCCTTCGGCGGCGCCCGCATGGTGAAGGCGGCGCTGGAGGCCTACGGCTACGCCCCCAGCCCGAAGCTGGACGAAATCTTCCCGGCGCTGCGCAAGACGCACAACGACGGCGTCTTCGACGCCTACACCGAGGAGATGCTGCGCTGCCGGAAGTCGGGCGTCATCACCGGCCTGCCCGACGCCTACGGGCGCGGCCGCATCATCGGCGACTACCGCCGCCTCGCCCTCTATGGCGCCGACGTCCTCATCCGGGACAAGAAGGCCCAGCTCAAGTCGCTTGAGATGGACGCCATCGACGAGGACACGCTGCGCCTGCGCGAGGAGATCAACGAGCAGATCCGCGCGCTGGGCGAACTGGTGCAGATGGCCCGCTCCTACGGCTTCGACGTCACCCGCCCGGCCGCAACCGCCGCCGAGGCGGTGCAGTGGACCTACCTCGCCTACCTCGCCGCGGTGAAGGAGCAGAACGGCGCGGCCATGTCGCTGGGCCGCGTCTCGACCTTCCTCGACATCTTCATCGAGCGCGACCTGAAGGCCGGCCGCCTGACCGAGGAGCAGGCGCAGGAGCTGATCGACCAGTTCGTCGTCAAGCTGCGCCTGGTGCGCTTCCTGCGCACGCCGGACTACAACGAGCTGTTCTCCGGCGACCCGACCTGGGTGACCGAGTGCGTCGGCGGCATGGCCGAGGACGGCCGCACGCTGGTCAGCCGCACCAGCTTCCGCATGCTGCACACGCTGAACACCCTGGGCCCGGCGCCGGAGCCGAACCTGACCGTGCTGTGGTCGGAGCGGCTGCCGGAGGGCTTCAAGGCGTTCTGCGCCGAGACCTCGATCAAGACCTGCTCGGTGCAGTACGAGAACGACGACCTGA